>CBFDBW010000365.1:0-3377 GCA_965603145.1 uncultured Syntrophobacterales bacterium | reverse complement strand
GGATTTGATATTTTAGTTTATTTTAGGCACTTTAGACACTTTAGGCATTTTAGTTCATTTTAGACATTTTATAATTTAGATGGGCATTGCCCACGGATTAGGACTGACTAGACTGTGTTGAGAAAAAAGAAAGCCAAGATAACTCCTCTTGACCTGATCGTCTCCGCTCTCCTCCTGGCTGCGGTGGTCTATTTGAGCTACCGGATCAGAGTGGGGCTGAATTACAAATGGAACTGGCAAGCCATACCCCAGTATCTTTATCGTTACGACCAGGAGAGCGGCAAATGGGTAGCCAATCTAATCATGCAGGGGCTTTTCACTACTATTCGTCTAAGTATCTGGGGTACCGTTCTGGCCACTTTTCTGGGAACCACAATGGGTCTTTGCCGTATAAGCCAGAATCTGCTCTATCGGTTGCTTGGACGTTCTTACGTCGAATTGATTCGCAACATGCCTCCTTTGGTTCTTATCTTTATCTTTTACTACTTCGTCAGCGGTCAAATATTGCCGGTATTGGGTTTGGATGAATTCATCTTGGCACAATCAGAGACCACACAGCGGCTTTGTGAACTCCTGTTTGCGCCACCAGCATTTCTTTCGGCTTTCTTCTCCGCACTTGTTACTCTGGCGATCTTTGAGGGCGCATATATCGCCGAGATAGTCCGAGCTGGAATTCAGTCAATCGACAAGGGACAGTGGGAGGCTGCTCACGCGCTCGGTTTATCAAAATGGCAACAGATGCGCCACATCATCATCCCACAGACAGTACAACGAATCCTTCCGCCCCTGGCAGGACAGTTCATATCTCTCATTAAGGATTCCTCTATCGTTTCAGTTATTTCAATCCAAGAGTTGACTTTTCAGGGAATGGAATTGATGGCCGCAACCTATCTCACTTTCGAGATCTGGATTACGGTGACACTGTTATATCTGGCAATGACCTTCACCTGCTCTCTGGCTGTGCAGCGGCTTGAAGTCCGAATGGCGCAAGGGAGGGCCTGATAGGCACTAGGCACCAGGAACTAGACACTAGGGACTAAACACATTTCTCATTGAGCGTTTCTCATCTCTCATTGACTATCGAGAGATAAAAGTGATAGGGGTGCTGGACCAAAAAAAACTACAAATGTGGAATGACAAATGCGAAATGCGAAATTACCAACGATTATGGCTCCCCTGCTAAGAATCATCGTTCTCACCCTGTTTAGCCTCTCTCTGACGGCCTGCGCTGCCAAACAGGTCTGGTACCAGCAAGATACCCTGGACTCAACCATGAGGACTGATCTGGCAGCATGTAAATCAGATACAACTGATCAGAAAATGATCGCTCGTTGTATGCGGACGAGGGGCTATCTGCTCATCCCACAACCGCAGGCGGAGCTATTGACAGTTAGGTCGCTTCAGGAAGAAGGCTTAGACGATGATGAAATTGCCGCTCAACTCCAATGGAGTGAAAAGAAAGTTCGACGCTACCTTGACGAAGATTACGAATTGCCCCGGACAGCTTCCCTCGGGCGGCAACCCGTAGCAATATCCACGCGGATTGGCAAGCCGGCTGTAAAGCCTCTGATAGCTGACCTGAAAAACAACGATCTACTTGTCAGAAGTAATGCAGTGCAAGCGTTGGGCGCAATAAAGGACCCGCGCGCAGTGGAACCTTTGATTGCGGTCCTGAATGACAAGGATCCACTCATTCAGAGACAGGCGGTGAAAGCACTTGGGAGGATTAATGACCTTCGAGCGGTGGAGCCTCTCATTGCGGTTTTGCAGGATAGAGAAAAAAAGCCACATGTTCGCATGAGTGCGGCCGAAGCCTTGGGCAGGATCGGTGACTCAAGTGCAGTGGAACCTCTCGTTGCTGCTCTCAATGATCAGTACTGGGATGTCCGAGGCCATGCCGCAGAGGCCCTGGGCAGGATCAGGAATCCGAGTGCAGTGGAACCCCTGATTGAAGCCTTGAAGGATCAGGATGCAACGGTTCGAGGTAATGCGGTGGACGGGCTGGCTAAGATTAAAGACCCGCGGGCCATAGAAGCACTGTCGGCCGCGTTAACCGACAAGAGCAAAACAGTTCGAAAGAAAGCGGCCCGGGCATTAGCAGTGATTGCTGGGGAAGACTTCGGCGAGCGCTGAAAAGAGGACAAGCAGTCGTTTACGCAGGCTTGCTTTCATCCAAGTACTGCTCCCCTTTCGCGGCAATCTTGTATTCTGGAGGCCGGCCGACCTCAACAGCTATATTTATATATGCCTGCTCTTTGAGCACATCCAGATAAGGTTCCAATTTGCGTTCAACGATCCCCAGTAGATCTGACAAGTCTTCCAGAGGATAACCTGTATCTCCCGCAGCTGCCAGCAGCTTGAGAACTCTTTTCTGCACACTCTCGGTCTCTTTCGGAGCATCTTTCTTTTTACGGCGGAGCCCTTTTATTTTGACCTTCTTCCCGGGTGATGAGCGTGGTTTCTCGGGCTTCGGTTTCGGGGGTTTCGGTTTACTGGGCTCCTTTTTCTCTTTTATCTTTTCTTCAATCCTCTCATCGATTTTCTCTTCCAGCTCTTTATCAAGTAGGGGTGCTGCTTCAGAAGCCCCAACTTCCTGCTTTTCAAATCCAGGTTCTCTTTTGAGATCATCGATTGAAATGGGCGCATCGTCATGTTTGCCTGTGTGGACAAGCGATACCAAGGTAGCCCGCAACTCGGCTTTCATGGTGTCATAGGACAAACGCGGCAGCCGTCGGATACCAAAACGTTTTGCCAAATCTTCAAAAAGCTCCTCCATAAAGGTATCACCTTCAACCTCCAGTACCTCAAAGGTGCGAAGGTGTGAGGGCAGAGCAACTTTGTTTAGCCCTGAATGGCAGAGGCAACTGATCGGCAGGCTCTTGGTCCAGGCACAGCCAAATTCAAAGTGGATCCACGGTTGGCGAATCGATTTCGGGCTGCAAAGGACCAAGAGAAGATCCGCATCTGTTAGTGCCCCGTCGAGCCCCACGAGCCATTTGTCACCCACTCCACTATCGCCTGAATTGCTGCTTAGTAAAACTTCAAATTGCCCGAGAAAAGTGGATTCGATAAAATCCTTCAGGAGCAAAGCAATTAAGGCTTCGTCAGAAATGTGACTTATCAATATTTTCAAGGCCTCATCCCTCCTTTAACCCGCCACAACTAGCACGACTCGTGCCAAAAAGCACTCCGGCGCCCGATACCATTCAATGCCAAAGTTGGAAGGTCACGGTTATGGTAGGCAGAGGGCATCCCGCTATTATAACTAGGCGCTAGGCACGAAGCACCAATGATCATAAACAGTGCTTAGTAGGGTGCTGAAAAACTCAATATTTTGAGTACGAGCATCAGATCCGTCATTCCGGAAGGCGCGAAGC
>CBFDBW010000364.1:0-3388 GCA_965603145.1 uncultured Syntrophobacterales bacterium | reverse complement strand
CCATCACCTACCCATTGGTGCCAGCCCAGTGGGACACCCGCTTCCACGGCGAGTCTCGCCTTTACTTCAGGAGGTATGACCTCATCATGATACTCCCGCGGTTGCTTCAAGAAGAGTTCCCAGCAGGGCATACTTACCACCCTGGCATCAATACCTTCTTTTGCCAAGGTCTCTTGCGCCTCCACTATAAGCGACACCTCCGAGCCCGAGGCCATGAGAATGATATCTGCTGCGCCACTTTTCTCCCTAGAGAGGACATATGCACCTTTGTACAGTTCTTCAGCACTAGCCATTTTATTTCGGTCAAAAATGGGCAGCCCCTGCCGGGTGAGCACCAGCATGGTGGGCCCCTCAGTGCGTTCCATGGCGGCCCGCCAAGCAAAGGCAACTTCGTTGGCATCCGCATGACGGATAATATGGAGCTTCGGCATAGCCCTTAACGAGGCCAGATGTTCTATTGGTTGGTGAGTGGGCCCATCTTCGCCAACCGCAATGGAGTCATGCGTCATCACATAAATTACCGGCAGTTCCATAAGCGCCGACAACCGGATAGCCGGCCTGGCATAGTCTGTAAATATGAAAAAAGTGGCTGCGTAAGGACGTATCCCTCCGTGGAGGGCCATGCCCGAACAACAGGCGACCATGGCATGTTCGCGTACACCCCAAGCAATGTTTCGTTGCAAATAGTTTTCTTTTGAAAAGTAGGTTGAGTCACCAATCAGGGTCTTGGTGGATGGCGCCAGGTCGGCACTCCCTCCCAAAAGCCAGGGAATTTTATCAGAAAAGCTAGTGAGAACCTTTCCTGAGGCCACCCGGGTGGCCATGGGACCTTCATCGCTGGTGAAATTGGGTATGTTGTCATCCCACCCGGAGGGAAGAGTGGAGTTCAAGGCTTTCTGGAACTCACCAGCTAGCTCAGGGTAAGCCTCCTTAAAGGCAGAGAATCTTTCGCTCCACTCCGCCTCCAGTTTTTCGCCTCGCTCCACAGCCCGGCTCATGTGAGCCAGGACCTCTTCCGGTACCAAGAAAGTTTCATCCTCTGGCCAACCGTAGGCCTTCTTGGTCAGTTTCACCTCATCTTCACCCAACGGCTCGCCATGAGCCTTGGCGGAATCCTGCCTGTTGGGGGAACCATAACCAATGTGGGTACGTACGATGACAAGCGATGGCCGCCTTTCTTCTTCTCTCGCTATGGTGAAAGCATCTGCCAAAGCATCAAGGTCATTTGCCTTATCGCCGATATCTTGCACGTGCCATTGGTAGGCTTCGAAGCGCTTGCCCACATCTTCTGAAAAAGTAAGATTCGTGTCTCCCTCTATGGTTATGCGGTTGTCGTCGTAGGTGCAGATGAGTTTGCCAAGACCCAGGTGTCCCGCCAAAGAGGCCGCTTCGTGGGAAGCACCTTCCATAAGGTCGCCGTCACTGCAGAAGGCATAGACATGGTGGTCTACAATGTCATGTCCCTCACGATTGAAAACCGTGGCAAGATGTGCTTCCGCCATGGCCATACCCACTGCATTCATAATGCCCTGGCCTAGGGGTCCTGTAGTGGTTTCCACCCCTGGGGTGAGCCCGTATTCAGGATGGCCCGGCGTTTTGCTCCCCCATTGTCGAAAATTTATGATCTCCTCCCGGGAAAGCTCGTAGCCTGTCAAATGGAGCATGGCATAGAGCAGCATTGAGGCATGACCGCATGAAAGCACAAACCGGTCTCGATTGAACCATTTTGGATTGCGTGGGTTGTGGCGGAGAAACTGGGTCCACACCACATAAGCCAATGGGGCCAGCGCCATGGGAGTACCAGGGTGCCCAGACTTTGCCTTCTGCACCGCATCCATTGAGAGCGTGCGAATAGTGTTGATGCAAAGAAGATCCAGATCCTGCTGTCCTTTACTCATTACCAACCCCCCCATTCTGTTTTATGGTCCATGATAGTCATATATGAAATCACTCCCGTTTCAGCCTGCAGAACCGTTATGTCTTGCGACGAAAACACAGAATGAATCAACCAACTCGAGTACATTTTGCACTTCTCCCCCTTGTTAAGGCAGTGATCACAATCTTCCGGATTGAAGTGGTTTGGCTTGCTGGTCGATCCCGATAAGAGATCCTTACACCTTGGGATAGGATACCTTGCACCTGAGGTCACACCGTGTAGAAAAGTATTACCGGACTCGAATGGACTGACAACCCCCTCGGATTGGTAGGACGTCCTGGAGGTTAGGTGCAATTGATCATTTGGCTTGTCTCGATGTTATAGTGCATTTGGAAAATCCAAGTCAAGTGTACAAAGTTCACACGGGCTGTTGGGCAAAATCAATCGGTCGGAATCTGAAATCAAGCCAATATGGTCGGGTATTATTTCAGGGACAGAATAAGGGTACTAACTATGGGAAGGGTAGGAAAAAATTAGTCTTCAGTTCACGCCCTTTCTTTACGTATTCGTGTGCTCCCGAAGAGAGTTCTTAATCCGGTCACACGCTTCGGGCGAGAGCGAATGGTCAGACATGAAATCAATCTCTTCAGCTCGCTCCGAGCACTTGTGCATCGCATCCCTGACAAACAGCATCTGTTGCCAACAGCGTGAACAGAGTTTACACATGAGAAGATGAAATCTGAGAGCAAAACGTTGATATAAGGACAATTTACCGTCCAGAGAAACAGACATAAGCTCGGTCGCTTGCTTACAAGAGAACATTATCCCTTCTTCCTAATCTTTGTTGTCAAACCAGTTTATTTCTAGGCATTCTCTCAAACGCATGCGGGCTCGGTGAAGCATGACTCCCCCATTAGTCGGGGAGACCTGCAGAATCTTACGAACCTCCTCCGCACTGAGTTCATCGAGCTCACGCAAGGTGAACACCTGGTTCAACCGGGGTGGCAGCTCAGACAAACAATGCTGTAAGGTCTCCCAAAATTCTTGTTGTTGAAAAAGCAGGCCGGGATCGGTAGTCCACTTTGCCGGCTGGGACTTCCACATCCCTTGCTCGTCAAAGCTCTTGTCAGCCAGATTTGCCAGGGTCTCGATGTCTTCCACCGGCCTCTCTCTGCTGATTTTTCTGATGTGATCGATGATTTTGTGCTTGAGTATGCCAAAAAGCCAGGTTCGTAGCGAAGAACGACCAGCGAAACTGTCTTTACCCCGGAGGGCGGCCAGAAAGGTCTCCTGGACCAGGTCCTCGGCGACCTGACCATCTTGGATGCGGAACAGTGCATAGCGAAAAAGAGAATCGCCATGCTCGTCTACCCAACTCTCGGGATCAGTTATTTGATGGTAATCCATGGGTCACTCAAGCGTTGGCGGGGCGGGTCCCTCAGTAGGAAACCGCCAAGAGTCTACTCGGTTTGATTCGTCAATACGCACTATATTTCATACTGTAAAAAAGAC
>CBFDBW010000363.1:0-3394 GCA_965603145.1 uncultured Syntrophobacterales bacterium | reverse complement strand
GTATTCCACACCTAACCAGTGCATCCGGAAACTCCGGAAGACACTGGCTGGAGTTTCCAATTCATAAACGAGCAATTTGCCGCAAGGTCAAGGAGATCAAGGGATTGCGCGGAGGCGTACTTCACGTACGCCAAACCAGAAATCCTGAAGATTGACGTAGAGATTGCGGCAAAGGGCCATTTATGGATGGAAACTAACCAGGGGCCGGAGGCAGGATGAAATTGCCAGCAGGCCTTCAGATAAGCAATTTGTTCAAAAAATGGCGGCTTGAGGAGCACCTTACTCTCTACCTGCTTGCCATTGCGGTTGGCATACTGGGCGGTTACGGGGCGATCCTGTTCCGGCTGCTTATAAAAGTATCTCAGTTCATTTTTTACCAAAATGGTAACGACTATCTCTCCTTTGCCCACAAAATCCCGTTTTATTTGAAAATCCTTATCCCAGCTCTAGGGGGATTGGTCGTAGGTCTGATTGTCCGCTGGGGTACAGAAAAGGCAAAGGGTCACGGTGTTCCGGAACTCATTGAGGCCGTGGTCATCAGGGGGGGAAGGATTTCCTGGCGGACGGCAATGGCACGGGTGTCTGCCGCGGCTGTTACTATCGGTGCAGGAGGCTCTGTGGGTCGAGAAGGGCCGATTATACACATAGGTTCCTTCCTGGGTTCTGCCGTGGCCCAGGTCCTGCGCTTGGGTAGAGACAGGGAACGTGTTTTAATGAGCTGTGGTGCAGCAGCGGGAATCAGTGCTACGTTTAACGCACCCATTGCCGGAATGTTGTTTGCGGTGGAGGTGCTTTTGGGAGATTTTTCCCTGGGAACCTTTTCTCCAATAGTTCTGGCTTCTGTCACAGCGGCAGTGATTTCCGGCTTCCACCTGGGAAGTTTTCCAGCCTTTGTTATTCCTTCCTTCCAAATAGGCTCACTCTGGGAATATGGCCTGTATCTTCTGCTGGGTATTCTCTGTGGTCTCGTAGCCGTGGGATTTACTACCACTCTCTACTTGTGCGAGGATCGCTTCAATGATCTGCGCGTGCCTGCATGGGTGAAACCGGCCCTGGGTGGAATGTTGTTGGGTTCCATGCTGCTGGTGGTACCACAGGTCTTTGGTGTGGGCTACGGTGCTGTGAATCTCGCCCTCTTGAACAAAATGTCTCTTACCCTGATGGGAGCCCTGATCTTTGCTAAAATAGTAGCGACCTCCATAAGCCTGGGATCTGGATCAACCGGAGGGATACTGGCACCATCTATTTTTATCGGTGCCATGACCGGCGGTACTTTTGGGCTGTTGGTAGCTCAAGTGCTGCCCCTGGCCCAGCCTTTCAGTGCGAGCAGTTATGCTCTGGTGGGTATGGGTGCACTGGTTGCAGGCAGTATCCATGCTCCGGTTACGGCGATCTTGCTTATATTTGAACTCTCCGGCAAGTACCAGATTATTTTTCCACTCCTTATGGCATGTTTTCTCAGCATGATCACCGGTTCATTGTTGCAACGGCGCTCCATTTACAGACTCAAGCTTTTGCGCCGGGGTATAGACATTGCCCAAGGGCGAGAGCAGACAATCCTCAGGAACATTGCGGTGAAGGATGTTATGGTCCTCGATATTAAAAGCGTTTTGGAGTCTACCCCAATGGTAACGGTGCTCGACCTTTTCAGGACATTTAATTTATCTTGCCTCACAGTGGTGAACGTCCACGGTAAGCTCGTGGGGGTGATCTCCTTCCATGATATCGCAGGTGCCGCTTCAGAAGAGGAGATGGCATACTTGCTGATAGCCGGAGACATGGCTGACACCCAGGTTGACACGGTAGTTCCAGGGGACACACTGGCTAAGGCCCTGGCGAAAATGGAGGCTGAGAAGGTGGGGCAATTGCCGGTTGTTGCCGAGGATGGATCAGGAAAACTCCTCGGGCTCATCCTTGAAAAAGACGTGATCACTACCTACGAGCGTGAGCTTCGACTACGATGGTTTTAGGAAAGGCAAGTGGATGGCCGATTTCCATAAGGACAAGCTCTACAGACCGCCAAACCCCCGGTTGGCCAATCTACTGTTAGTGGGCCTGGTCATTTTGACCTTTACATTTTGCCTGCTGCTTTATACCGGTATGGTTTCAACCAGAAAGAGCCTGGATGTACTCTCCGAGAGCCAACTGGTTCCGGCGGAGGTGCTGGTGGAGCTGAACAAGAACTATGAACGTGAGCGCACTTTAGGTCTGGTTCTCATCTTGGTCTCGGGTTCCATGGGGCTGATCTTCATAGTCTATTACCGATATTTGCTCAGGCTCTCAAAGAGCTTAAGGGAAATACAAACCATTGACCATGATATATTGAACAGCATCACCCGGGGCATCCTGACAGCAAACCTCCAGGGAGAAATAACTTCTTGTAACCGAGCCCTGGAACAAATATTGGAGGTAAGTGGTACAAAGCTCATCGGCCGTTCCCTTGAAAAGGCTTTCGGGACTGAGGATCCTCTCTATCAGTTACTGAAAGAATCCCTCCAAGGAGAGGCGCGTCCCCAGGATAGGGATCTTGAATATAAGGTTAAAACTGGAAAAACCGTCAACCTGCGGCTGACAACCTTTGCTCTCAAGAACGAGGTGGGGAAGAGGGTAGGGGGGATTCTTCTGGTCAAAGATATGACCGAAATCCACAAGATGGAAGAAAGAATGCAACGAAGCTCCAGGCTTGCAGCTTTGGGCCGGCTCACCCAGCGTCTGGTCCATGAGATTCGCAATCCACTGAGCGCCATGGATATCAATATTCAACTCCTACAGGAACGTCTTGACGTAAGCAGTGAAGATCCCGAGATTGGAAGGTATCTTGAGATTATCGGTACCGAGACCAGGAGGCTCAATGAAGTACTGCGTAACGCCCAGTTGTTTTCCAATTCCGAACCTCCCGACCTGGAGAGTGTAGATCTGCACCAGATAATCCGCCAGGTCTTGTTTCTCATCCAGGAGGAAGCAGGTCGCAAAGAGATTGAGCTTGTGGATAACCTACAGGCTGAGAAGAGTGGGGTTCAGGCCGACACTGATCAGATGAAGCAGGTGTTTATCAATTTACTCAAGAACAGTATCGGGGCAATGACCGAGGGCGGGAAATTGGAGGTCCTTTCGAGGAACGACGGCACAGGCACAATAATAGGGGTGGAACTGGTGGATACCGGACGAGGCATCCCCATGGCAAAGCTTCACCGGGTTTTTGATCCCTACTTTACTACCAAGAAGAAGGGAACTGGCTTGGGACTGAGCATTGTCCACAACATTCTCACTCAGCATGGCGGCAGTATTGATGTGAGCAGTTGGCTGGGAGAAGGTACAATTTTCAGAATTATCCTTCCTCTTGCCCCCGGTAAGGAAGCACCCTAATTGAGTTAAGGCTCAATTAGGGGTTATA
>CBFDBW010000362.1:0-3403 GCA_965603145.1 uncultured Syntrophobacterales bacterium | reverse complement strand
TCCACTTCATGTTTCAGTTCACGCTGCATTAACTCTACCAGCGCTTTTTCTGCTGGTTGGCCCTCATAAAGAATACGGTACATTTGCTCGCAAATGGGCATCTCGATTCCCTGTTGCTGGGCCAGATTATGAACAGAGCGCGTGGTTTTGACCCCCTCCGCCACCATTTTCATCTCGGCGAGTATCTCTGCAAGTTTTTTACCCTGTCCAAGCTGATACCCCACAGTGCGGTTGCGGCTGAGATCACCGGTACAGGTGAGAACCAGATCACCCACACCAGCGAGTCCCAGAAAAGTCAAGGGGTGGGCCCCCATACTGGTGCTAAGGCGGCTCATTTCAGCTAATCCCCTGGTCATCAGCGCCGCGCGGGTGTTGTAACCCAGGCCGAGGCCATCAGTGATGCCGGCAGCCAGGGCTATGATATTCTTCAGTGCCCCGCCCATTTCCACCCCAATCACATCTGTACTGGTGTAAGCCCTAAAAAATTCAGTGGAAAAAAGCCTTTGTATTTCCTGCGCCACTTCCCTGGAAGTGGAGGCCACTGTGACTGCCGTAGGCACCTTCTTAACTACTTCGCGGGCAAAGCTAGGGCCTGAAAGCACGGCATACTCCCAGTCCATGCCAGCCGGCATGATCTCACTCCAGACCCCGGACATGGTTTGCAGAGACTCATTTTCAATACCTTTGGTGGCGCTTACTATGACAACCGGTCCCTGCAAGAATTCAAGCATCTGCATGGCAAGGCGCCGATGCACGTGGGAGGGCACGGCCATTAGCACAATCCGCTTCCCGGCCAGCACCGTCTCCAGGCTATTGCCTGGCTTGAGCAGTGGTGACAGTTGTACCCCCGGCAGATAGAGCGTATTTTCTCTGGTTTTTTGCATTTCTTCGCAGAGGTCCTCTTCAAAGACCCAGAGGGTGACGGCAATACCCTTTTCGGCCAACAGATTAGCGAGTGCGGTTCCCCAGCTACCGCCGCCCACCACGGCCACAGCCTCTGTGAAGCCCTTTTGTGTATGCTGTTCGTCCACTAGTTCTCCGCTGCCTCATCTCCTGCCGGCTCCTCTTCCTCCGACTCTGCCAAAATGGCCATATCCACTACTCTTTCATCTTCTGGGATGTTAATAAGGCGAACTCCCTGGGTAACCCGGCCAATTATGGAAATCTCATTGACCTTCATTCTAATGAGAAGACCACGATCAGTGATAAGCATGATTTCGTCACTATCCCATACCTGCCGAAAACCAACCACGGGGCCATTTCTCTCGGTTGTCCTCATGCTCAGCACTCCTTTGCCTCCCCGGCGACGAAGGGGATATTCCTTGGTCCGGGTGCGTTTGCCGTAACCATTTTCGCTCACCGTTAGAATAGTGGCCTCTTCACTCACCACCTCCATGCCCACCAGGGAGCTGCCGTCGACATTCATGCCCTTGACCCCCCGGGTCACCCGACCTATGGGCCGAATTTCCTCTTCACGACAGCGAAGAGCTTTCCCCGCCTTGGTGGTAAAAAATAGTTGTTGTCTGCCATCTGTGAGCCGAACATTGATGAGCTCGTCATCCTCGTCAATTTTCAGGGCTATGATACCGCCGGTTCGTGGTTTACCAAAGGCCATAAGTTCGGTCTTTTTTACCACACCTTTTCTCGTGGCCATTACCACGTACATGTCGGTCTCAAATTCCCGCACCGGCAGTATGGTGGCCACCCGCTCCGCCGCCTGCAGTTGCAGCAGGTTGACTATAGCCTTTCCCCGCGCCAAAGGGCCGGCTTCAGGCAACTGATACACCTTCAACCAATGGATACGTCCAAGGTTGGTGAAAAATAGGAGGTAGTCATGGGTTGAAGCCACAAAAAGAAGCTCAACGAAATCTTCCTCACGCGGCCTGGTACCTGATCTACCTTTACCACCTCGTCGCTGGCTGCGGTAGAGTTGAACTGGACTCCTCTTGATGTAGCCGGCGTGGGAGACCGTGACCACCATGTCTTCCTCGGTGATGTAATCTATCAGGTCCAACTCATCGATATCCCAGACAATCTCTGTGCGCCGGCCGTCTCCGTACCCTTCCTTAAGCTCCAGAAGTTCTTGGCGCACCACGCTTATCAGCAGGCTTTCATCTGCCAATATCTTGCGCAAACGGGCGATCTTTTCAAGAAGAGTCTGGTATTCTTCGAGTATGCGCTGCCGCTCAAGCCCGGTTAGCCTTTGCAAGCGCATCTCAAGGATGGCCTGAGCTTGTTTGTCAGTGAGTCCATATTCTCCCATCAACTGAGCTTTGGCCTCCTTGGGATTGGGCGCCCGCTTTATAAGCTCAATAATGGCATCAATGTTTTCCAGGGCTATTTTCAAACCTTCCAGGATGTGAGCCCGCTCCTCGGCCCGCCGTAACTCAAAACCTGTGCGCCGCATGACAACAGTGCGACGATGTTCCAAAAAATGGCCCAATATTTCTTTGAGAGAGAGAAGTTCAGGCCGGTTGTGGACAATGGCCAGCATATTTATGCCAAAAGTGACCTCCATATTGGTATACTTGTAAAGATTGTTCAGCAGAACCTCGGCATGTTCATCCCTTTTCAGATCTATGGCCACCCGCATACCTTGCCGGTCAGACTCATCCCGGATGTCCCGTATTCCTTCAATTCTTTTCAACTTTACCAATTCTGCAATTCGCTCCAAAAGTTTTGCCTTATTCACCTGAAATGGTAGTTCGTTGATGACTATGCGTTGCTGGTTCCCATCTAACTCTTCCACCTCCACTCTAGCCCGCACCTTGATAAGCCCCCTGCCAGTGGAGTAGGCTGCACGGATTCCGGCGGCACCATACATCAGACCTGCTGTGGGAAAATCGGGTCCGGGGATGATGGCAAGCAACTCCTCAAGCTCTATTTGGGGATTATCGATGGTGGCGATAAGTGCATCGACAACCTCATTCAGATTATGAGGTGGAATGTTACAAGCCATACCAACTGCAATTCCAGATGCCCCATTTATGAGGAGGTTGGGTACCAAGGTCGGCAGAACCGTGGGTTCATCGAGGGAGGAATCGTAGTTGGGAGCGAAATCAACCGTCTCTTTGTCCAGATCGGTGAGAAACTCATGGGCCAGCTTGTTCTGTCGGACTTCAGTGTATCGCATGGCCGCTGGTGGATCTCCATCCACCGAACCGAAGTTTCCCTGACCATCAACCAATCTATAGCGCATCGAAAAATGCTGAGCCATGCGCACAAGAGCATCATACACTGCGGCATCACCATGGGGATGATACTTACCAATTACGTCACCGACAATGCGGGCGGATTTCTTGTATGGCTTATTCCAGTCGTTACTCAACTCCCGCATCGCATAGAGTATGCGTCGGTGCACCGGCTTGAGCCCATCGCGCACATCTGGAAGGGCCCTGCCTAT
>CBFDBW010000361.1:0-3405 GCA_965603145.1 uncultured Syntrophobacterales bacterium | reverse complement strand
ACAACCCGGTCTTCCTCGCCGGCCTCGCGCATATAGACGTTGACCACCTCGTCCAGCGTGGTGGACACGGTAATTCCCACATAGTTGGCACAAACGGGAAATTCACGATGGCCCCTGTCAACCAAAACAGCCAATTCGATTCGTTTGGGGCGGCCAAAATCAATTAAGGCATCCATGGCAGCGCGCACCGTTCGCCCGGTAAAAAAGACGTCATCCACGAGAACCACAACACGCTCATCAATAGAAACCGGCAGTTCAGTAGACCGGACAAAGGGATTCGTGCCCAATCTCGTCCAGTCGTCTCTGTAAAGACCTATGTCTAATATACCAACGGCAACATCTTGGCCCATCTTTGCCTGGATCTTCTCATGGATCCGATTGGCTAAATAGACTCCACCCGTTCGGATGCCAACCAGAACCAGATTATCCTTATCATCCACCAGCTCATAGATGGAAGAAGCCATCTGCTCCAGGGCTGCATCTATCTCATCGGCGTTGAGTATTTGGCGACCAGTTTTTTCAGCCATACACGTATCGCCCCTTCACTCAATTGCTAAAAAGACAAACTGCCAGTTTCCTGGCAGTTGTGTTATGAACCTAATTTTAGAGACTATACCGCATGGTTTTATGCTTGTCAATTACCCACGCGCATGGAGCATGGCGCAATGACCTGTAACCAATAACGCTATACCTGCCACGTAAAATGAACCATCTATGTCACTGTGCGCTATGTTCTATGCGCTTTGCGCTCTCGTGCTTGACTTTGACTCTCTCATTAACCAAAATGCCAATAACCTGTTACTGCTTTACTCGACAGTCGGGATGAGAGAATGACACACAACGATAGTGAAATACTGCTTGGAGAGCTGGAAAAACGTATAGGCTATACCTTTCGCGATCCCAATTTGCTTCGCAATGCCCTCTTGCATCGATCCTATGTGAACGAGAATCCGCATCTGCACCTGACGGACAATGAGCGCTTGGAATTTTTGGGTGATGCCGCCCTGGACCTAGCTATCAGTCATATGTTGATTGAGCGCTTTCCGCACTACGATGAAGGTAAACTTTCTCGGCTCCGGGCTGGCATCGTCAACGAGAAAGAGCTGGCTTTAGTTGCGGAGGAACTTGACCTGGTAGCGGCCTTGCATCTGGGTAAGGGTGAGGAACTCAGCGGCGGCCGCCACAAGCCTTCCCTCTTAGCCGATGCCTATGAAGCTATGCTGGCTTCCGTGTATCTCGACGGAGGGCTGGCCACTCTTATGAGCATGGTTGCATCTCACTTTGCTCGCTTCTTCTCTGAAGATGAGGATCTACCACACGCTCTGGACAAAGACTATAAGACGCGGTTGCAAGAAGTACTTCAGAGCCATGAGAAAACTGTACCCCACTATCGTTTGGAGGCTGAAGAAGGCCCGGATCATGACAAAAGGTTCCAAGTGAGCGTCTGGTTGAAGGATCAACTTCTTGCCTCGGGCTCTGGGCCCACCAAGAAGTCTGCCCAGCAGAAGGCCGCTGGTAGGGCTCTTCGATTACTCGAAGGTGAGGGTAAGCACGCAGAGACCAGAGATACCTAGAGTATGATGGAATTTGTCATTCAGGTCATTTGGCTTCGCCGTCATTAGGTCATTTCTTCGCGCTCGCTGCGCTCCGCTCAGTCCCGCAAGCGGGTTCCCAGTTTCTTCGCGCTCGCTGCGCTCCGCTCAGTCCCGCAAGCGGGTCCCTAGTTTGGGCTTGCGCCCGTCACTAGGTCGTAAAATAAGTAACCATGATTTACAGCGAAGCATAATGACAGCTACGACTAGTGGCCAAGTGACTATGAATGACAGCGGAGCGTAAAGACTTAATAGCCGATGACGCTATGCGCTTAGCGCTATGCCATATGAGTGTTCTGTGTGCCACCTCTGGTTCGCATGTCCGTCTGAGCAGTCGCTATGAAATGCAAACCCCTGATTATCCCTATCTTTATCCCCCAAGAGGGATGTCGGCACCAGTGTGTCTATTGCGACCAGCAGACAATCAGTGGCGCATCTCAGGCTTCCTGGAGCCCGGGCTCAATCCGCGAACATGTGCGGAGCTACCTGGGCAACTGTGGCCGCTATCCCGTCCAAGTAGCTTTTTATGGTGGCTCTTTTACACTCTTACCCGAAGCCCGCCAGCGTCTCTTTCTCGAGTCTGTCCAGGAATTTCTCGAACAAGGTCTCGTACATTCCCTCCGACTGTCCACTCGGCCCGATGCCATTGAAGCAAGCAACTTACGTTTCTTGCAAAACATAGGAGTGAAAACCATTGAGCTTGGCGCCCAGAGTCTGAGCGACAGTGTACTCAAAGCTGCAGCGAGGGGACATTCCAGCAGAGATGTATGTGAAGCAACCCTGAAGGTGCAACAATACGGCTTTGAGACGGGTCTTCAATTGATGCCAGGTCTACCCAGAGACAGCCGAGAGACCTTTCTCCGAACCGTCGATAAAAGCATTGCTCTAAGGCCCGCGTTTGTTCGCCTCTATCCTACCGTGGTGTTATCCTCCACTCCTTTGGAGCACCTCTACCGCAGGGGCCGTTACAGGCCGTTGTCTTTAAAGCAGGCGGTGGCCTGGTGCAAGAAGGCCAAACAACTTTTTTCCAGCGCTGGGATCCCCGTTATCAGAATAGGTTTACAACCAACCATTACCCTGGAGCAACCTGGACGTATTGTTGCCGGACCTTATCATCCCGCTTTTGGACAATTGGTGCATTCTTCCATCTGGAGTGACCGAATTTCACCAGTCCTGAAAAAGGTCAGGCTTCAGTCCCAGCGGTTGATCATCCATGCTTCACCGCACCAGTTGGCCGATATCCGGGGGCATCGAAGCGGCAACATCAAGCGATGGATGACCGAGCTGAAACTAACCTCGTTGGAAACGGTTGGTTGTAGTCAGACCGGGGTAGGAAAGTTCAGGGTGACGGCGCATTAGGCAGGACTCTAGAAAAAACCTGATGAGTCCGTGGGAGCCTGTCCTGAGCCTGCCGAAGGAACACCCGAGGACGCCAGGCTTCCGGCTTGTAGAGCCTACAGCTCGGAGAGAAGACCGGCCATATCCGTGGTCGCAGCAAGTGCTTCATGAAATATCCGGGCTAACCTTGAGCCTTACCTTTAAGTTCGTCCAGCTTCTGGGCCAGAAGGCGTAGATGGTCGCCCATCTGCTTGGCATTCTGGTAGCGCGATTCCAGACTCTTTTCCAGCGCCCGGTTAACGATGGCCACAGCCGCCTTGTAGATCTTGGGGTTGTGCTTCGTGGGGGGTTCCGGCTCCACCGTGGTAATCTGATACATAATGGCTGCCTGGTTTTCGCCGCCAATGGGAAGTTCACCTGTCAACAAATGGTAGAAAACATTTCCTAGATAAAAAATATCAGAACGGCCGTCTAC
>CBFDBW010000360.1:0-3406 GCA_965603145.1 uncultured Syntrophobacterales bacterium | reverse complement strand
AAGGACGGCCATATCCGTGGTCGCAGCAAGTGATTCATGAAATATCCGGGCTAGCTCTTTGCTCTTGACAGATAGACCCAATTGGTTACTTACCATCAGCGAGACAAGACTTTTTGTCAAGAGGAGAGCGTTGGGCTCGCGACGGCAATTCATAAAACACCCGGGCTGGGCCCGCTTCGGCACGATTTTTGAATAGATAACAGTGTGTTATTAAAATAGATCTGTTACGGATGAGGGGCTATATTGGTTGAAATGGCCGGGTCAAATGATTATACTAAAAGTATGGCTGATAACGTAAAAACTGTAGTCGCGATTCCCGTATGGCATCACGGCTTACTTGATTTCAGTGAAGATAGAAGAAAGGTGTTCCATGGCTGACGACGAGCGGAAGGTACCTGGTCAGAAAGAGCTTGAAAAGGAACTGAGCGATTATCTCTCCAAGAAGTATGGAGGCCGGGTCAAGATAGTCTCGCCAATGATGCTCCCAAAGGGGGCTAAACAAGAGGCTGAGGGTGAAACCACTTCCGGCAATGAGGCGGTAAACAAGATCCAGTTCGAGATGAAACCCGAAGAACTGGAAGCCTACCTGAACCAGTATGTGATCAAGCAAGATGAAGCAAAGGCAGTACTTGCCACCAAGGTTTGTACCCACTTTAACCGGATAAGGCACGAGCTTCAGAGCGAAAAATCCCAGGATCCCACCGTGGTGGGCCGGATAAAAAACAACATCATAATGATTGGCCCCACAGGAGTGGGAAAGACCTACATGGTGAAACTCATTGCCAATAAACTCGGGGTACCCTTCGTCAAAGGTGATGCCACCAAATTCAGCGAGACCGGTTATGTTGGTGGTGACGTGGAAGACCTGGTCCGCGATCTGGTGAACGAAGCGGATGATGATATAGAGTTGGCACAATATGGCATTATCTATATTGATGAAATCGACAAAATTGCCTCCAGTCAGAATCTTATCGGTCCTGACGTCTCCAGAACAGGAGTGCAACGGGCCCTCCTGAAACCCATGGAAGAGACCGACGTTGATATGAAGGTACCCCACGATCCCATCTCTCAAATCCAGGCCATTGAGCAGTACCGCAAGACAGGAAAGCGGGAAAAACGGGTGCTCAACACGCGCAACATTCTTTTTATTATGAGTGGGGCATTCACTGCTCTGGCGGAGATAGTCAGAAAACGGGTGAAAACGCAGGGAATAGGATTTGGCGCCGATCTCTCCAGTAAGGCGGAAGAAGAGCAGTTCCTCAAGATGGTCAAAGCCGAGGACCTCATCCAGTATGGTTTTGAAAGCGAATTTGTGGGCAGGCTGCCGGTGGTATCAGTATTCGAGGAACTTACGGTGGACGACCTGTATGCGATTCTTAAGAATCCTAGAAATCCGGTGATAAATGCAAAGAAGGCGGATTTTCGTGCCTATGGTATTGACATACGCTTTGAAGATGAGGCCCTCCGCTTGCTGGCCGAGCAAGCTCAAGAGGAGCGAACCGGGGCTCGAGGGTTGGTGAGCGTTCTGGAGAAGGCAGTTCTCCACTTTGAAAAAAAGCTGCCCTCAACGGACATTCGTATCTTTGTGGTAACTCCAGAGGTGGTGAAAGACCCCAAAGGGACCCTGGAGATTATTCTTGCGAACTCTAACGCATCGGACCTCGTGGAGCGTTATGAAAAAGTGTTTACTATTGATAAGGCTGAGGCCACCCGGGCAATATTGGACAAGGAAGGTTACTACCGAGAGAACTACAGCCAGGCCTTTACAGAAAAAAGGATTGATCTGATTGCTACCTACCATTTGCTTTCGGGGGTGGAGTTTGAAGGTCTCTTCGGGGAAATAGTGTCCATGATTGGTGAGATAAGAGACTATGAGTCCAGTTTTGCAGACAAGAAGCAAGTCCAGGTCCGTTTTTCTGAAGATGCGGTGGATGAAGTTTTGCAGAGGGCTTTGACCGAAAGGAAGAGTGCTACCAAAGTCTGTCACCAGGCAGCCGCAGACTACTATTACGCCTTGAAACTGATCATGGAAAAGACCGGCCAGCAAGAGTTCGTCATCACCAGGGAAGCGATCGAGGATCCCGAAGCTTTCATCAATGAGCTCGTCCGGAGATCCTACGGCACCACTCCATTCGCCCTCCAGGGCCCACGGGACAAGTAAAAACCAGGGCCAGCTCTTGACTCTTGACAAATATCGTGTTTTTCTTGCGTGATGGGAGGAAATAAGGTTTTTTGTCAAGAGTCTGTCTTACGCATAAGGAAAGCAAATGATCGGAATATCTAAACTTTACTGCGGCACAGTCGAACCATCCGACGCACTTCGCTACGGGCGTCAGTCACAACAGCTGCCCTCACATCTACTCCAGTTCTCTAGCGACAAGAAACCGGTTGTGGTCTGGAATATCACTCGGAGTTGTAATCTCAAGTGTGTGCACTGCTATGCTCACGCCACTGATGAGGCCGCAAAGGAGGAACTCAGCACAGAGGAGGGTAAGCAGCTACTGGATGACCTGGCTGAGTTTGGGACTCCGGTGGTGCTTTTCTCCGGCGGCGAGCCTCTCGTTAGGAAAGATCTCGTCGAACTGGCCGATTACGCTGTCAAACGGGGCATGCGGGCTGTAATTTCCACAAACGGCACTTTGATTACCAGGTCCGCTGCCCAGGCCCTGAAGGAAGTAGGATTGTCTTATGTGGGCATAAGCTTGGATGGCATGCGAGAGGTTAATGACCGGTTTCGTGGGGTCAAAGGGTCTTTTGATCGGGCTATGGCCGGGATTGAACATTGCCAGGAGGCGGGCATCAAGGTGGGCTTACGTTTTACCATCAACCGGATGAATGCTGCCGAGATTCCTGCCATTTTTGATCTTCTGGAAGAACGCGACATCCCTCGCGCTTGCTTTTACCATTTGGTTTACGCTGGACGCGGAAGCGATCTGGTCAAAGAAGACCTGAGCCACGAAGAAACTCGTCGAGCGGTGGATCTGATTATCGACCGCACCCATGATCTGCATGCGCGCGGGAAACCGAAAGAGGTGCTTACCGTAGACAACCATGCTGACGGGCCGTATGTGTATTTGCGGATGCTTGAAGAGGACTCCTCGCGAGCACAAGAGGTGCTGGAGCTGTTGAAAATGAATGAGGGCAACAGCTCGGGACGCGGCATTGGTTGTGTTAGCTGGGACGGCGAGGTACACGCGGACCAGTTCTGGCGGCACCATTCTTTTGGAAACGTGCGCAAACGTCCATTCAGTGAGATTTGGACTGATCTGTCCGATCCACTCATGGCTCGTCTGAAGGACAAAAAGCAGTACGTGACCGGCCGATGCGCCACCTGTCGCTGGCTGGATATATGCGCTGGCAATTTTCGTGTCCGCCCCGAGGCGGTTGCAGGCGATCTGTGGGCGTC
>CBFDBW010000359.1:0-3409 GCA_965603145.1 uncultured Syntrophobacterales bacterium | reverse complement strand
TTCAACTCCACATCCTCGGGGGATGCTCCGGGATAGGTGGTATGTATCTCAACTATTCCGAAATCTACACGAGGAAACATATCACGCTTCAGGGTTCGCATGGAGTTAAGGCCCAGTAGCAGGACCATAAGGGTAAACAGGGTGGCCAGAATATGGCGCTTGATAAAGAATTCTAAGAGTGCTTTCATGGTCTTCTTCCTTTCATTTCAGCGGATACAACTTATCCAGGAGGGCTTGATACTGCAGTTTCAACAGATGGTACAGGGCCGCATTGTCTACGTAACTCAGCCTGGCATTCTGTTCGTTGTCCCTGCTCTGAATGACAAAGGTCAGCTGTCCCCGGCCCTGGTTGTAGAGTTTGAGCTCTTCTTTGGTCTTTTCTTGAGCGGATTCTATCTGGGCCTGATTGAGCTCCAGGATCTTTCCCATATCAGCCATCTGCAGCAGGAGGTTTCTCAAGGAGGCTTCCAGAGTAATCTCCAAATCTCTGCTCTCCGCCTGGAGTCTCTGCAGCTGTATGTCGATCACCTCCATCTCCGCTGTAATGCCCCGGTTGCCCAGAAGGGCTTTGAACTCCAACGAAACAGAAGCATCCGGCTTCGTTATCAGAAGAGACTGGAGAAACTCCGGATCCCAACCGAAGAAACCGCCGGATAGAATCAAGTTGAGTTCCGGTCGTTTCTGCTCCACAAGACCGGCGCGCTGATGGATCAGCTGCTTCTTGAGGATGCTGAAGGGCTGCAGTATTCTGGACCGCTGCTTGAGCTCGGAAACCGCCGCATCGACGCCGGGCAGGGATTCAAAGGTGTACAGCTCAAACCGAGGGACTTTTTCATAAATCTCCCCTACTTGAGCCAGAACCGCGAGCTCTGCCTGTTTGGCTTTCCACTGGGATCGAAGCTGAAGCAGACCCTGCTCGGCACCCCGAACAGCATCTTCGCCACGGAGCACGTCCACCCGGTCTACCAGATTGGAACTGAACCTCCGCTTGACCTGCTCCAGTTGTTCCCGGGCCAGTTTCAAACGTTCTTCTGCGATCCGGATCATTTCAGAGAGATGGGCCCAGCCCAAGAACCGGACCGAAAGGTCCAGTATCAGGGTCTCCTGGTTTTCGAGAGCCTTGATTTCCGTCACATCGATGGAATAAGCACTCAGTTCATGGCCCAGCCGGTCCAGTTTTCCGCCCAGGTTCTTCAAAAGTGGCTGGGTATAGCTGATGCCGATACCTTGTTTGAAATTTCTATTCACCTGGGCGGTATCCATGTAGGTGAAGTCCGAGACAACCGAAAAGCCCAGTTTCCCGCCTGTGGACCAGAGGGATCTGTCCAGGCTGGCCTGTGCGCCCGTGCTGGCCAGGCGATCCGCTGAGTATTGAGCGGCACTGGCCTCACCCAGATAGTTGAAATACGGGGAAACACCGACCAACCAGTCTTCAGCCCCCAGAAGGCCCTCCGCCTGCTTTCTTTCGATCTCGGCACTGAGCGCCTCTTTGGTGAAAAAAGGATGATTTTCCTCTACGAAATGGAGGTACTCTGCCAGGGTGATTTCCTGGGCAAATCCTTGAACCGCAAGAAGCAGTATCATGAGCAGTGTCGATAGAATAAAGAGCTGTTTTGCTTTCATCTTTTCCTTCTCTTTCTATAATTTTGATTCAACGATGGACGTTGGCGTGTCTCCTTGGAGCGAGGTAGATACGTCTCTCCAGATCCAGGTAATGTGTCTGAGATACAGTTGCATGTGCCTTTAGGTGGGCCTGGCCCAGGATATTCAATTGCTTCTCCAAACCTCGAACTACGGCAATTATAAAATGGTTTGGCGAACTCGCGATCTTGGGTTTTCGTATTATCTCAAATTTTCTACTTTAAAGGGGCTCTTATTTTCCAGTTATCTCGTTTTTTCTACGCGGTGGGTGTTTGTTGATTCATGCGTATCAATTATTGGGGGGACTCTACTCTGCCGCAGCTTTCATTGAACGCTCCGCCCAGGGCAGAATCAGGTACAGCAGACTGGAGGCAGCCAAAATCCCTGCATTCACCGTCCAGGCCAGGGTTACTGAAGCACAAGCGAACCAAAGGACAACACGGTGGAGCGCGTTTGCCAGAACAACACCCAGCTGGAGTAGCTATCCAGACCCTTCTCAACCACAAGTAGGGCGTTGACCGGAACAAAGATACCGACGATAAACCAGTGCATCGTCTGATTAAGAATGTATATAAATTGCAGCCTGTTTTTCTCAGTCACCGAGTTTGAAGTGGTTTATGACCTCCGCAATATACCCGTTGTAAGTGTCAATTTGGGGAAACAGGTGACCGCCTCCTTTGACGGTCACAAGTTTGGCGTTGGGGATGATTCTGGCAAGTTCCTCTCCATTATAATAATCAATCAATTTATCCTTATCGCCATGGACAACAAGAGTAGGAATATTCAAATCTTTAAGCTCATCCACCCTCGATTTTGAAGTAGCAACGGCCATTCCCTGCCATGACATAGGATTGAATTTCCGGCCGCCGGAATAATAGGCGCTCACATACTCATCCAACATTTTTTTCCCTTGGGGTGTCTCCAAATCCGCATCCATCGCCCGAAAAAAGGTCGTGGTCAGTTTTATCATTTTTTTTTGAGTGAGCGGCATCAACATCCCTGTCATGGCCATTTTCTTGGCCATTGCTGCCAGTTCGTTCTGAAAGAACTCGAGAGTCTCAGGCGGCTGGTATGTTTCGTCAAACGTATTGGAAGGCGATGTGGCCAGTAGAGTCAGGGTGCGTACCCTATCGGGTCGACGCAGGGCAACCAGCTGTGCAATCATGCCGCCTTGAGAATGGCCCACTACATGGGCGGTCTTGATATTGAGTTTGTCCAGAAGTCCAATAACATCATCAGCGTCGTCTGCCAAGGTATAGGGAGACTCCTGATCCGGTGTCCACTTTTGAGGTTTAAATCCTTTGGGCTTGCCAAATTTCTCTGATAAACCGTTGTCACGACAGTCAAATCTGATAATACAGTAACCGGCGTTGACCAACGGCTCGTAGAAATGGGGACGCCAGGAAATTGCCTGGGCTTCATTTCCATGAATGAGTACAACCTTTGGATCGTTTCTATCACCAAAAATGTCATACCACAGCTGCATACCGGTGTTGTCGGTCGTTACATAGCCCTCTGTATGGGGCAGATCGACCTCACCTGTGCTGTTGTTCAGGACGGTCTCCTGTTTGATCACGCCGTCTTCGGGCTTACCGGCGCATCCCAATAAGCACAGCAAAGCTACAGCAATAAGAAACACCGATTTCAAATGATTTTTCATAACGGTCTCCTCAGATTATTCATTCGGACCTCATCATCCAGCCCATCACTCAAATGGCCTGGATGATGCCCGGCACGATGCCGGCCAGCACTGTGGCCGAAATGATAA
>CBFDBW010000358.1:0-3443 GCA_965603145.1 uncultured Syntrophobacterales bacterium | reverse complement strand
AGATGTTGCAGAATCGGGTGATGTGCGTCTGTGAAGTTAAAGAAGCTCTTGGTCTTGCTCAGCACACCGTATCCCGGCATCTGAAGGTACTCGAGGGCGCTGGACTAGTTGGCTACAAGAAAGACGGTTTGTGGGTAAACTACCATCTCGCTGACGGTGACAATAGCCCTTACGCTGCAAATTTACTGGGGAATCTGAGGCACTGGCTGCAAGATGATCCTGAGATAGAGGAGTTGGTAGAGAGACTCCCGACGATTGATCGGGAGGAGGTTTGCAAAAGATAGTCTTTTTTTTGCCATAAATATATTTATGAATTGCTTTTTAGCTATTTAAGCTCTCACATTTAATCCAATTCAGCTAAGGAGTTAACCATGTCTGAAGAATGTTGCGCCCCGGGTGGAGACGTAATGATTCTTCCGTGCTCTGGGGGATCAAATGTCGGCCAGCTCTCAAATCAAGCTGCGGTTGAACTTACGCAGGAGGGTTTCGGCAAGATGTTTTGTCTGGCGGGTATTGGTGGACATCTGAGTGGCTTTGTCCAATCGGCCAAAGACGTCCTTAACATGGTCGCGATAGACGGCTGCGAAATTGGTTGCGCCAAGGCCACCTTGGAACAGGCAGACGTTCCATTGAAAAGTTACCTTGTCTTGACTGAACTCGGGATTGAGAAAAACAAAGACTTCAATCTGAAGCGGGATGAAATCGACAAGGTGAAGGTCGCCACCAAGCAAGCATGCGCCGGCCAGCAAACCACGGCATCATCAGTGAGTGGTGGCTCAAGCTCTTGCTGTGACTAGCACGCACTGACACCGTTGTCTAACCCGAGACAACACAGCTATTGGGTATGGGAGGTGTCGAATGCTGCTAAAAGGATACCGCAAAGAAATAACCCGGCCCGAGTGTAGGCGAGAAGCCCTGTCGTTACATTGCATCGCCCATCTTGACCAGGACATCAGCAAGGTGCTGCCCTACCTGAACGCCAAGCTGGGAGGAGACCAATATCTGAAAGATCCGCCCAGCCTGACGTTCAAAAACCAAGGAAAGCTAATTACCCTTCATCCGCAAATGATCGCCATCAACGCCCTGAGGGATGAGGCTGAAGCCGACAAGATTCTTGAGTGGCTCAAGGAGGAGATCAACGAGACCTGGGAGAAGCGCGATGGTATTGATCCCAGTTTTGAGACGCCAGAAAAACCCAAAGTTTTTGAAATCCTGAAGCTTCTGCCCAAGACCAACTGCAAGGAATGCGGCCAGCCCACCTGTATGGTTTTCGCTACTCAGGTCGCAGAAGGAGGACGAGGTCCTGAGGATTGTCCGCCTCTGAGCGAGGAGGCCAGGGTGAAACTTCAAGAATACCTGGATCAGTTTCAGATGATTTCTTAAAGGAATGAACTCAGAGAGTTTGTGGAGACTTTGTCGGATGTCCGACACTAAAGGAGGCGGAAGTTAAATGATGACAACAGAAGCTATCGCAATTGAACAGCCTGGTAAGGGGCTTAGTCTTTTTGAGAAATACCTTTCAGTCTGGGTGATCCTCTGTATTGTTGTAGGCATTATTCTTGGAAAAGTGGCGCCCGGATTTGCGAAGTATCTTGACGGATTGGCCATCTACGTCGGTGAAGCGCCTGTGGTTTCCATCCCCATTGCAGTCTGTCTCTTCTTCATGATGTATCCCATCATGGTAAAGATCGATTTCGGCGAAGTGATCAAGGCCGGCAAGAACGTAAAACCCGTTGCCCTCACCCTTTTCGTCAACTGGGCCATCAAGCCCTTCACCATGTACGGAATCTCCATCTTTTTCTTAGGCACTTTGTTCTACGGCTTCATCGGACCGGAGGCAGTGGACTATGTGAAGATGCCTCTTGGGTTGAGCTTGCCTTTAGGGGCAACGCACGGTGTGGGCGAGGTGGTTTTGGTAAACGGCGTCAAGATGCTGCAGGTCCCTCTCTGGCGGAGCTATCTCGCGGGCTGCATTCTTTTGGGGATTGCCCCGTGCACCGCCATGGTTTTGGTCTGGGGCTTTTTGGCCCGGGGAAACGACGGCCTCACCCTGGTCATGGTGGCCATTAACTCCCTAACCATGCTCTTGCTCTATGGACTCCTCGGCGGTTTTCTTCTCGGTGTCGGGCGGCTTCCGGTGCCCTGGCAGGCCCTGGTGCTCTCCATCGGCATTTACGTGGCTCTCCCCTTGCTGGCCGGTTACATCTCCCGCATGCTGCTCATCCGGGCCCGGGGGGAAGAGTGGTTCAAGGAGAAGTTTCTCCACCTACTGACTCCCATCACCATTATCGCCTTGCTGGTCACCCTGGTTTTGCTCTTCTCCTTCAAGGGCGAAGTCATTATAGCCAATCCTCTCACTATCCTCTGGATCGCCATCCCACTTTTCATCCAGACCAACTTGATCTTCTTGTTGGGATATGGCTTGGCCAAGATATTCAAACTGAACTATAAGGACGCAGCCCCTGCGGCCATGATCGGGGCGTCCAACCATTTCGAGGTGGCCATCGCCACCTCCACCATGCTCTTTGGCCTCTCTTCCGGGGCGGCTCTGGCCACTGTGGTTGGTGTGCTCATTGAAGTGCCGGTGATGCTGATGCTGGTTAAGATCTGTTTGCGAACTGAGAACTGGTTTCCAAGAGAATCACACACGTAAGATTCCAATGTCCGCTCAAACTCGTTTTCAACAAGCCTGGCTTCAGGCCGTGTGGCACACCGGCGCGCTCTTGCTCTTGGCAGGGGTAGCAGGTCTGTTGGTAAACCAGCTTCGCCCGGAGGGGTTGTCACTGGTGGCGGACTGGTCGCTGGAGGCAAGACTGGTACAGGAGTCCGGAGATAGCCTGGTCATATCCCTTGAAGAGGCCATGGACCTCTTTTTCTCCCGGAATGCGGTCTTTTTGGACGCGCGAGCCCCTGATCTGTATGAATTCGGGCACGTTCTGGGCTCGCGCAACCTCCCCTGGGAGGAGTTCGATGCCTACTACAACAGAGTTATGAAAGATATCGGCCGGGACGCGCAAATCATCACCTATTGCGATGGGGAGGGGTGTTCGCTCAGCAAGGAGTTGGCGCTGGCGCTGACTACTGAAGGCTACCAGAATGTCCGGGTTCTGGTGAATGGTTGGAGACGTTGGGAAGAGCACCGGCTCCCTGTTATAACTGGAAAGTTTCCGGGCAGTCTTTAAGTCTGCGAGGCAGAGCATTTTTCAAATCCATACGGGCCAAGCTTCTTGGCCGTTTTGGCATAGATCATGCTGTTTTGCAGTTTGAGACTGTCCTCTGCGGGAACGGCACTTTGCTGTGTGGAATCTACTGTGGAGGTAAATGAAGTGTCCAGACTGATTGAGATGATCGGGAGGAAAGTGCGGAGCGCAGGGTCCAGCCCCGTTCTTTTGGTAGTCAGACTTTTTCTAGGGGCTGTTTTTGTCTATGCCAGCCTGGACAAG
>CBFDBW010000357.1:0-3444 GCA_965603145.1 uncultured Syntrophobacterales bacterium | reverse complement strand
AAATCCGCAATCCGAAATCCGCAATCCGAAATCCGCAATCCGAAATCCGCAATCATCTCCCTGCTGCCTGCTGCCAGCTAGGCATTACCCTTTCCGCTTCCTGCACCGGAGGTCTGTTCTTGAAATATTCTTCCATCACCTGGCGGGCCAATGGTGCCGCTGCAGAACCACCGTGGCCACCGTGTTCCACCAGTACTGTAACCACAATTTCGGGCGCTTCCGCCGGAGCATACGCCACAAACCAGGCGTGATCCCTAAACTTGTAGGGCACCTGGCTTTCGCCCTCCTCTTCATCGTCTTCGGCCATACGAATCACTTGAGCTGTACCAGTTTTCCCGGCCACCCTTAGCCCACGTAACTTGCCCGGCAACAGCGCAGCCCGCCCCGTACCATTCGGTTCCTGGACCGCTCCTTCCAAAGCTTGTTGGAGAAAGGCGACCACACTGGGGCTCAAATCTAGCTTCCCGACTGCCTCAGGTTGCACCTTCTGCACAACCCGGCCATCGGCGTCTTCGACTCGCATAACCACTCGCGGCTTCACGAGCACACCGCCGTTGGCAATGGCAGCATAGAAAACACTCATCTGAATAGGGGTGGTAAGCAAAAAGCCCTGGCCGATGGCCGTGACTAAATCTTCACCCTTCTGCCAGGGAATTCCGAAACGGCGTAACTTCCATCGGGCAGTTGGAACCAATCCCCCTGCCTCGTTGTTTAGGCGCACCAAAGTACGGCTGCCGAGCCTGAAACGTCGAGCGTAATCAGCCATGCGCTCGACCCCGAGTCTCTGCCCCAGCTGATAAAAATAGATGTCACACGATTGCACCACAGCCTGGTAGAGCGCAATTTCGCCATGCCCCCTTTTTTTCCAACAACGATAGACTTGGTTTCCCAACCGATACTCGCCATTGCATGTCAACATGGTTTCCGGCTCAATTACTCCCTCTGCCAAGGCCGCGGCCACCACCACCGGCTTAAAAGTAGAACCCAGTGGGTACTGTCCTTGAATGGCCTTATTCTCCAGGGGGTGCCGAGGATGGTCCACAATGGCCTGCCACTCAGTGGCTGTAAAACCACGGACAAATTGGTTTTGATCAAAAGCGGGGCTGCTGGCCATTGCGAGAATATCCCCAGTGTTTGGATCCATAGCGACAATAGCACCGGCTTTGCCTTCCAGTGCACGTTCTGCTTGGAGTTGCAACTGCGTGTCCAAAGTAAGGACCAAATTGTGTCCAGGTTGGGGAGGACTTTCTCTCAGAATCTGTAATTGGCGCCCGGCTGCATCTGCCTCGACCTGTCGTCCACCCCGCTGGCCTTTTAGCTCCACCTCCCATTCCATTTCCACGCCGTACCTGCCCAAGTAGTCGCCAAGCTTGTAACCCTGGTTCTGTCTTTTCTTCAGTTGCGCCTCTCCAATCTCTCCTAAATAGCCTATGAGGTGGGCCGCAAAGGAAGGCCTTTCGTAGCTGCGCCTTGGCTCAATCTGAACCATTACTCCAGGCAGATTAAATCGGTGGGTCTCCACCGCCGCGACCTGATCCCGGTTCATGTCCCGGTTCAGCAATATTGGACGAAATGGTGCCCCTTTGGGGGCATTTCGAACCTTCTCCTCAAGCTGGTCCTGTTCAACCTCCAGGAACCGGCTCAGCTTATTGAGGGTTTGCTGAAGATCACCGACATCTGCTCGAACGATGGCCAGTTTAAATGCAGGGCGATTGTCAACGAGAATACGGCCGTGACGGTCATAGATAGTGCCCCGGGTCGGCGCGATATCTTCAAGGCGAATCCGATTGTTTTCTGAAAGGTCGCGGTAGGTTTCGCCGCTTATTATCTGCAGGAACCAGATACGTAACAGCAACACAACAAATACTGAGACCACCAGATAGACCGCTACCTGGAAACGCAATCTGTCTCCATTGCCGGACGATGAATTGAGCGGTCCGAAACTCATCATGCTTCCTGAGACTCCCGAAAAACATCCAAACTTGAGAGCCACTGGTCAAGTCGCTCCAATCCAGCCAAAAGCAGTGGCCCAACCAGAGCGGTTGTAATCGTGCGGACTGCCAAAACTATGAGGAACTGCGAAGTTTCGGCAAATCCCGCATCTTGCAGCACTAAGATTGTCCTTATACCAACACCTTCAAGTAATGTGCATAGGCCGAGAAAAAATGCCTGATATCTCCTGCTGTGGAGGTTTAGATTCTGCCACAGCATCGATGCCAGCAGGGCAATACCAAGATAAATCAACGGGTGAACCCAGCCTTTCAGCGGCAAGCCCACGTCCATCAGCAGCCCCAGAAAAAGGGCCATCACCAGTGCCTTGGATCTTTCGTAAGAGAAACTGAAATGGAGCAGCAGCACCAGGAACAGATCCACCCGGAGTTCAGGAACAACAAAAATTGGATAGAGAACCGTTTGGCAAAGGTAAGCTCCGAGAATGAGTACGAGGTATAGAAAAAAGGTCCGCATCACTCCTGCCGTTTCCTCGATCCTGCCGGACTCGGCTCCTCGGATGGGGGTTGAATAACCACCATCACTTCTTCCAGCCTGCTGAAGTTCGCGGCAGGCTCCACTTCCACCCGCTGAAACAGGCCGGAGTTGCCACGGACCACTTCCTGGACAGTCCCGAGAAGAAGCCCTTTGGGAAACACACCGCCCATGCCCGAGGATATCACCTGGTCGCCCGCCTGCACGTCCTCATTCCTCTGCACATATTTAAGAAGGCAGAGGTCACGTCCCAAGCCCACCAAGACACCTCGGACCCGGGAGCCCTGGATGAGGGCGTCCACCGCACTGTTGGCGTCCAAGATAAGAAGCACTTTGGCATGGTGACTGCTGACCCCGATGACCCTTCCCATTAATCCGTCGGCGCTAACTACCGCCATATCCTGCGCCACCCCATCACTGCTGCCTTTATCAATGAGAATCGTTTGAAACCATCCCGAGGGGTCGAAAGCCACCAATTCTGCAGGCAAAAGCGGAGTGGCAATGGATTTCTTAAAATTGAGTAACGCCCGCAAGCGTTGATTGGCGAGATCTGCCTCACGAGAGCGATGCAGTTGCAGCTTGAGTTCTTTGAGCTCTCGCTTCAAGTCCTCATTTTCTTGCTGCGCTCCCACCAGGTAGAAATAGCCGCGCCAAACGTTACCTATCCCCCCAATGATCCCGCCAACCACCTTCTGTACCGGCGAAGTGATCCCCACCACCAGGGATTCAAAGAAGCTCATGTTCTCACGACTATGGAGATTCGCGGAAATGAGGCTGAGGGCAAGGAGAAGAATAAGGATGGGGATAATAAGTTTCCGTGTTTGACTAATCACCGGCACCTTGGTCCTTGACGTGGAGACCGGGATCATTCTCCACGTGTATTCGTTCTATCCACGGGAGTGGCCTATATCATGATCTCCCTGAGAATATCAAGACTATCGAGGGCCTTTCCGGATCCCA
>CBFDBW010000356.1:0-3484 GCA_965603145.1 uncultured Syntrophobacterales bacterium | reverse complement strand
ACGGTTGATGAGAAGACCCGGGTAACTGAGATGTCAATGCCCCACAACCTGAGAACGACGAAGAATAAGGCCACTACCAGCACGATACGGAAAAGTCGTTTTGCAAAAGGAACATACTGGCCCAGAGGCGCTTTCTTATCCACTTGCGGTTCAAGGTCGGCAGTGACTTCGCCATCTGTGTCCGGCTCATCATCTCCGCTCAAATCTATGGTTTCAGGTAATTCACCAGAGGCGGCCTTCAACAATCGCTGCCCCCATTGATCAATGCCAAGGAAGAGGGGAATGACGAAAAGGCTGGCAATGAGTTTGATGATCTTACCTTTCCCTGCAATCAGGGCGCTGATTTGCCAGAAGAATCCGGCAAAGATTACGTAAAGAATGGCAAAAATATGCCAGCTCTTGGCGAACCCAGCCCGCAGGGGAGAGTGGTCACAGGTGGAGTCAGCAGCATCCCGGCAGATGGCCTGGGCCACCCGCTGTCGGCTTTGCCAGATCATTATGATGAATAACAGAAAAACGCTGAGGCCGGCCGCACTGTAGAGTAGCAGGTAGAGTTCTTCGCTGATTTGCATATTTTCGACAATTATGCTCGCTCCCGCAATCAAGGCTGCGACTAAAGTAATTCTGAAAAACCAGCGGTAGAGGAATGTTGCATCTTCATTGGCCATGGGCACCAGACGTAGTCCGGGCTTTGCAGGGGATAGCACATGCCCGGCAAGGAAGATGAGGACCCGGAAATAGTAACTGGTGATCAGGTAGGTACCATTAATGATATATGCGGCGTTTCCCTTGTCAAAGAAAACGACAAAAAGGACCAAAGTGATCACTATGTAAGTGGCTACTCCAAGACCGTCCAGGAGTAATCGGCCTAAGGTATTACCTAATTTTTGCAGTGTTCCCCGGGGCACCGCGGTGAGCAGTTGCTCGTGAATGTCACGGGACAACCGTAACAGCAGCCTTTCCGCCAAGAGGCCGGTTCCAATCAATGCAATCAAGCCGAGTAAGGTCATGAGTAGGGCAGCGGTCCCCTTGCCGTCGGATAGCAGTCCGATCAGGGCGCGGTGTTGGGACAGGACCGAAGTCGACTCACGAAAAATTTGCCGGATTCGCTTGAAAATCGAAGCAGCATCCGCATCGGCTTCGTCGAGGATCTGTCGTAGCCCGCTCCCTCTCTCAGCGGGCTCTGCGGCGTCTGTGGTTACTGTGCTCACCTCTGCTTTTTTCTTGAGTTCCTCGATGAGAAGGCGTCTGACCTGCTGGTCGCTGAGGGTGGCCATGAAGGCATCGATCTGGCCACTGGGGAGTTGCTCCGGTTGTTGAACCTCTTCTTCCGTGCCTTCTCCTTTTTTCTGGCCTTGCATCATCTTGAGCTGCTGTGGAGTCACTGCCCAGGCGGGCTGTCCCCAGAAGAATAGAAGGGTGAGCAGAATAACAGCCAAAATTACAGTTTTTTTGACATGGGTGCGCATTTTCAGTCCTTACTTTAAAATATGAAGAGGCTAGATCTTATGGACATCAATTCTTGCTTATGTATGCATTTCTGTCAATAGCGCGTTTAGACTAAAAGGTTAGCATCCAGGTAGCAGAATCTGAAACTAAGGTTTCAGTGTTCAGGTTTCAGTGTTCAGAGTTTTCGGTTTAATTCCCTGACACCTGACACCAGACACCCCGAGATTTGGTGATTGGAATTTGATATTTTGAAACGCTCCATCACTCCAGCAGAACGCCGCCAGAGAGAAAAGAGCCCTCAAGCTCCTCAGGGGGTGCCCTAAGGGCGGGTCCTTTGGGTCCGGATTCTTTACTGTATTGACTCTTCCCAGTGGGTGTCTTAACATGATTGCACGTTGAGATACGCTAGTCTGACAATGCCATAGACGCCATAAATGTAAGGACTTCCAGCCGAAACAAAGGAGAAGCAGAATGAGAAGAGCGAGCGTAGTAATTGTTTTGATAATGGCATTTGCTGTTTTGTTCGGATGCAGCCAGAAAATCATCAAGCCCACACCCACACCTGTGCTTGACGGTATCGTGCAAAAAGGAGAACTGGTCGTGGGCACAGCCGCCAGCATGCCCCCGCTCAACATGACAACTAAAAAAGGTGAAATAATCGGTTTCGAAATTGACCTCGCCAGAATGATGGCCAGCGCTATGGGAGTAAAACTGAGGGTCGAACCCATGGAATTCTCTAAGTTGCTCCCGGCTTTAGAAAACGGCAAGGTGGATATGGTTCTGTCCGGTATGACCATCACCCCCGCGCGCAATCTGAAAGTAGCCTTTGTGGGACCGTATTTCATTTCCGGCAAGGCGTTTCTCACTAAAATAGAAACGATAGCGAAGGCAAAGGATGCCACTGAGGTCAATAGCCCGAATGTTAGACTTACCGCCCTCAGAGGCTCCACCAGCCAGTATTTCGTTGAACAAGTCCTGCCCAAGGTCCAGTTAGTCCCCGCCAAAGATTATGACGAGGCCGTGAAGCTGGTGATTCAGGGCAAGGTAAATGCAATGATAGCCGACTATCCTATTTGTGTGGTCTCTGTTTATCGTTACCCAAATGAGGGACTGCTTTCGGTGATCACCCCTTTAACCTATGAACCTCTTGGGATTGCTGTGCCCTCGTACGATCCCCATCTGGTTAATTGGATAGAGAACTTTCTCAGTAGTCTTGAGGAAACGGGTGGAATGGATGAGTTGACGGCACGCTGGTTCGAAGACGCTTCCTGGTTGTATAGACTGCCTTAGGCGGGCAGGGGGTAGATTGAGGAGAGGCGCAGGGCACAAGGCACAAGGCGCAGGGCGTCATACGGCTGAGCCGTCATTGGGTCATTGCGCCGAAGGCTAATGACTAATGACCTGCCCGCTGCCTGCTATCAGCTGCCCGCTGTATTTCTCTATGCCCTATGCTCTATGCCCTATGCTCTATGCCTTCTTCTCCTGACACCTGACACCTGAAACCTGACACCTGTCTATTTCTTTCTCACTGCATCCTGCAAGGTCCAGATTATTTCGGTTGAATTTTTCGGTCTTATCTGGATTTTTCCTGAATCCTCATTCTCGACAACATAGACCTCTACTCCAGCCTTTGACATCCAGGCCCTACCTTCTTGCCGTAACTTCAAAAAGACTGCAGTATTATTGTTCAAGAGACTTTGCTGGAACATATCCAGGTCTTCCTCGGTAGAGGCCATTGGATAGTTCTGTTTTGTCACATACAGAGTGTCGTCCGCTGATGCCAAACCCACTAGCAACAACAAAAAAATCATCGACATGGCCACGGCTGATTCTTTCATTACTGCTCACTTTCTGTGTTGTTTATCTATTAACTATATAATATTATTAACAATATATTCTATACTTGATGTATTACTTTAGTATGCAAATGAAGTTTTGCAGACGATGGCCACCAGGTCAAATCGCAGAGCGCTAGGCGCAGAGCGCAAAGCAAAAAGCTTTCAATGTCACGATTCTCTGTATTTGTACTCTATGC
>CBFDBW010000355.1:0-3516 GCA_965603145.1 uncultured Syntrophobacterales bacterium | reverse complement strand
GTAAAGATATTTTTATGGCGGGCTAGAAGCGATATTCAATTGCGCCTGTAATGCTACTCTGGGTGAATACCTGACCCTCCACGTTTACTAATAAACCGGGAGTCAGGTGGACACTGAGGCCACCGTAGGCACCAAAGTTATTTTCCTCTTCGAGGTCATCTTCGAATTTGACCGAGGTGAGGCCCGGCGGAATGTTTTGCACCTGTTTACGGTCGGTATCTTCACGATAGACGAAATAGGTCCCCCCAATATAAACGGCAAACCGATTCCGGGTAAAGCCGATCTCTCCTTTACCGGTAAAGTCCCACCAGTCGGAGTTTTTCGTAAACCTGTTACCCCCGATAGACTGGTATTCGGTGTCAAGCTTGCCTTTATGGTAATCTGCCTCCAGTGCAGTGTACAATCCTCTTAGGCTGCCAGTCTTTACTTCGAGGAGATTCAGGCGTGCTCCGCCCCCATAAGCCAGATTAAAGTCTTCAAAATCGTCGTAGCATGCTCCTACCTCCCCAAAGACCTCCAAAAAGTCTGTAAGTCCGAACCCGACACGCAACATGGAAAGGTTCATATCGGTATCGAAACGATTTTTCTCACTACTGGATATAGAGAGGTCTTGTTTGGTAGTTGTGGTGCCGTCCGAGGTGACGCTCTTACGATCGGTCAATTCAGTATTGACCTCCCGGTACGTTTGCCGCAAGGAAAAGGAAAGTTTGCCTGCGGAAATGTTGCGGCCATATCCTCGCCGCTGCAACTCAGATATCTCCTTTGGGCGCTTTTCTGCAGGTGAAACAGTGGGGGGAGCCTTTTTTGCAGCCTCCACTCTCTGCTGACTAGACTGTATCGTAGGAGGCTTCTTGCCAACCGACGGTGCTGTTTTAGAAGGCTGGCTGCGCTTTATGCCTGCGGTAGCCGTGGCTATCGGCGCCGCCTTTTTTGCAGTCCTGACCGTTTTTCTCGAGTCGTTTTGGATAAGAGATTTTTTGTAAATCGCCGTGTACTTGGTTAGCCCCCTTTTTTTCAATTCCGAGCTTTGTAGTTTGGCTTGTTGCAAGGATGAGATTGGACCGACATAAAGACGATACCAGTATCCCTTATTTTGCACGCGTTCGCCGCTAACCACACAACGATATCCTTTCTGTTGCAGATCCCGAGCGACCTTGATAGCGTTTTCCTTGGCCCTGAATGAACCCATATGAATGTAATAATATTTTTGGGCGGCAGAGAGGTGAGTCGGAGTAGTTACTACCCAGGAAACGGTAATTAGCGAAATTAGAGTCCACCACCAGATACTGCATGTCCTTCCCGGCCAAGCTCTGGCCCATGAATGATTGCAGTTGGACCCTGTCAGGGTTGCTAGTTTCATGGCTGTAACATCCCCCCCAATTCAGTTGTTTTTTGATTGCTTGGTTTCCGCCTCGATGATTCCTACACACCCTCGCAATAAAGGTGCCAACTGACAAAAGAAAGTTAAAGCTTTGAATAGACTCAAAATAATAGGTGATATCAAGTAGATAGTGGTTTGTTTGGATGGTCTGCCGGCGGCGAGTGATCGAGATGCTGCTGATTTTGAAACACCAAGCTGCACTAAACCCAGAACAAGGTGTCATGGTAGGCAGGGCGACTGTTTTGTTGACAATTTCCGTTTCAGTGGTCATTATTAAACAATATTTAGTGGTTAACCGTGAAAGGCAATATGGACTTGTGGACATCATCCGAGATGGTCGGGAGTGTTGACCAGTTGGCATGATTGACATGAATAGAGTGGAGACGGTCTTAAGAAAAAATGTGTGGGAGGTGGAGTTGTCCTCTCTGCCCAGGTGGAAGGCCTTGCTCACCAAAGTGCTTCGGGTGTTCTACGTGGTCATACGTGATGTGATTGAAGGGCAACTTACCCTCAGAGCCATGAGTCTGGTCTACACAACGCTACTAGCCATGGTGCCACTGCTTGCAGTCAGCTTCTCTGTTCTAAAAGGATTCGGGGTACACAATCAGATAGAGCCTCTTCTGCTTAACTTTCTAAGGCCAATGGGTGAGAGAGGGGTCGAGCTGAGTTCCCGCATAATCGGATTTGTGGATAGTGTCAAAGCGGGGGTCCTTGGCTCAATAGGTTTTGCACTTCTTCTTTACACTGTTATCTCATTGCTCCAGAAGATCGAGCAAGCCTGTAACGACACCTGGCACCTGAATCGGAGTCGCCCCCTGTCACAAAAATTCAGTGATTATTTGAGCGTTATCCTCATTGGCCCTGTACTAGTGTTTTCCGCACTTGGCATTACGGCGTCGGTAATGAGTACAGCGGTAGTTCAGAAAATGGTGGCCATAAAGGTGTTTGGCAGTCTCATGGAACTGGCGACTACACTGGTTCCTTATCTTCTGGTCATTGCATCGTTTACCTTCGTCTACATCTTTGTACCCAATACGAGGGTGCGGTTCCGCTCTGCCCTCACTGGTGGACTGGTGGCGGGTGTCTTGTGGGAAGCCAGCGGCTGGGGATTTGCCTCCTTTGTGGTGAAGTCCGCCAAGTACACTGCAATCTACTCCGGCTTCGCCATTCTTATCATGTTCATGATCTGGCTCTACTTGAGCTGGCTTATTGTTCTTGTGGGAGCCAGCGTCGCCTACTACCACCAGCATCCCGAGTCCGTGACTGCTCATCGGCGCAAGCTGCGGCTCAGTAGCCGCATGCAAGAGAAGCTAGCCCTCTTGGTTATGTTCTTGGTCGGGAACAACTACTACAACAACCTCCCCGCACTGACTTTGGAAGAATTCGCCCAAAGTCTCAATGTACCCATGGAAGTTTTAGAGCCCATAATGGAGGCCCTGGAAGGGTACGGCCTTTTGAGCCAGACTGCGAACGAGCCGCCAACCTATCTGCCTGCCCGACCCCTGGATACTACAGGGCTCAAAGACGTTCTGGATGCTGTTCGTGGGGCTAATGAAATGGTTGATCTCAAGCCGCAGAGTGAATCGGCGGAGCTTGCCGTTGACCAGCTCGTTGACCACCTCGACCAAGCCATGGCAGGGGCAGTTCGGGGCAGCACCTTGAAAGACCTGGCACTATCAAAGCCGGCCCCGGTTACCCTGGTATCGCAGTCATCACAAAAGGTGGACCCATCTTCCGGTGAGGGTTAACCTGGATATTTCACGAATTGCTGTCGCGAGACCACGCAGATGGGCGTGCCACCGGGCAACCACAGGGTGTTGGTTCCGAGGCGTACCTGAACGGTACGTCGCAGGGGCCGACACCCGAGGACGCCAGGAAGGACGGCCATATCCGTGGTCGCAGCAAGTGATTCATGAAATATCCGGGTTAATAGCCTGATTGAGAGAAGACCATGAAAGTAAGGCTCAGGGGCCATCTTTTGGTCAATCATGACAGTTGAGGTAGGGGAGCTATGAAAAAATTTGCGATCATCGCCGTTATCTTGGCCGTTCTTACCTTTGGGGCTTTGAACTATCATTTCATTTTTATGGACAGCAGCATAAAACTTCTCAAGAAGGTAGATTTGACTTTTGACA
>CBFDBW010000354.1:0-3525 GCA_965603145.1 uncultured Syntrophobacterales bacterium | reverse complement strand
CTAATAGCGTCATGGTACTGATCGTAGATTTTCCAAAAGTCCATTGAAACACCGCTCAAATCATCAGCAGCATGAGCCGCTTGATTGGGCAGAACAAGGCAGGTCATACTTTTCTTCTGAGCCCATCATTTCTTGGATGCTGTTTTTCAAGGCGATGTGGGCTCCATTCTTGACCTTGCTGGCAAGATCCACCACTTCTTGAATTTCCTCTGATGTTAAACCAGCCACCCCAGCCTCATAGTACAGATGCTCAAAGCAGGGGATGCAATTGGCAGCCGTGGCTGCACCCAGGGCGATGAGAAGCTTTGTCCTTTCCTCCATGGTTCATATCCTCCTTTCCGTTTATTTTGTCTGTATGACGAAAAGGACCTGCAAAAGGTTACAGCTGCACCCAATCTTCTGCCGCACGGATAGTTCCCGATTGAACCCCTTTGCAGAATGGCAAGGGTGGGCATCGCTCTACCAGCTGCTAGTGAGTCCGTTAGCTTTGCATTCTAGCTGAGCGAGTTACGGCTTGCATGTTAGGTGACAAACTCCCAGGGGAGTCTCCACAGCGTAAGGGAAGTACTTCTTCTTAAACCACAGTGCCACGTTCACCAGGGAGATCAGTACAGGCACCTCCACGAGAGGACCGATCACCGCGGCAAAGGCCTGGCCCGAGTCGATACCGAACACAGCGACCGCCACGGCAATTGCCAGCTCGAAGTTGTTGGAAGCGGCAGTGAAACTAAGGGTGGTGGATTGCTCGTAGGTGGCCTGGGCTTTGATGGAGAGAAAGAAAGAGACGAAGAACATCACCACGAAGTATATACAGAGAGGGATGGCCACCCGCACCACGTCCAAAGGGAGTTGGACGATGTATTCACCCTTGAGCGAGAACATCACCACTATGGTGAACAGCAGGGCCACCAGCGTAATTGGGCTGATTCTTGGGATAAATGTATTTTCGTACCACTCGTACCCTTTGCTCTTCAGACCGACAATGCGGGTTATGATGCCAGCGATGAAGGGGATACCCAGGTAGATAAAAACGCTTTCTGCGATCTGACCAATGGATATATCAACCACTGCGCCTTTGAGACCCAACCACTGGGGGACCAGGGTTATGAAAAAGTAAGCGTAGAGGGAGAAGAATAGCACCTGAAAGATGGAATTAAAGGCCACGAGTCCGGCGCAGTATTCCCGGTCGCCGGCAGCCAGGTCGTTCCAAACGATCACCATGGCGATGCAGCGGGCCAGACCGATCAGGATAAGCCCAACCATGTATTCATGATGGCCTCGGAGGAAGGTAATTGCCAATAGAAACATTAAGATAGGGCCGATAACCCAGTTCTGCACTAATGACAGTAATAAAACCTTGGCATTGCGAAAGACCGGGCCCAACTGCTCGTACTTTACCTTGGCCAGAGGCGGGTACATCATGAGAATTAGGCCAATCGCGATAGGGATATTGGTGGTGCCGACCTGGAAGAAGTTAATAAACTCGCGAACGCCAGGGAAAAGATAGCCCCAGCCCACGCCCACAAACATGGCCAGAAATATCCAAAAGGTCAGGAAGCGGTCTAGAAAAGAAAGACGAGCGGTGACTGTTGTGGACACGAGAATTCCCTCCGGTCAATGTGAAACAGACTTTGTCTTGTTGAGATGCTTCTATCCGTCCTGCATTCTAACTAGTTTCCGTCCGGAAACGGCCCTTTTCCGCAATCTCTTTGTCAATCTGCGGAATTTCTTGTGCGACGTACCACGGTACGTCTCCGCGCAATTCCTTGATTTCCTTGATCTTGCGAAAAATTGCTCGTTTCTGGCTCGGAAACTCGCTAATGTCCATCGGTGGTTTCCGGATGGACACTAACTAAATGTTTTCTGAGGTCAAAGCAAGAGCTTTCAAGACCCAACCAACGCCATAATTGAGCTGCCGCTCTTAGTCCGCATTATTCACGAATTTTGTAGCTTCGTGAATAAGCGTCTGCAAGAAAGCATGTTTGCTCAATAAGCTAACATTTTGATCGGCTATTGTATCGGTTTGGTTCCTGGCTCAAGATAACAGCCTCGTGGAACTGTGCCCGAACTCTGCCAGCAGAAACCGCCATTACAATAGATTGTACCGCCCCTATTTCATCATCGCTTAACCCTTCTTCTTTGGCCACGCCAAAGTAATGCTCCATTCAAGGATAGCAGGCGAAAGCCATGGCAGCGGCCAGGTGAAGCATGAGGGTTGTTTTCGGTTCCAGGGTTTCATTTTGACGCGCAGATTCATAAAACTCAGTGTAGGCTTTTCTCTGTTTTTCCGGTAACAAGTTTTTCTCCTTTCTCACGTTGCGCTATGCGATGATCAAAATTTACCCAAAACTTGCCGTACCAGAAATGGGTAAAAGTTACCCAAAAGTGGTACGGCAGAAAATGCGTAATTTTAGTGGTGCTGAGAAGTGACCAGTTATTTTTTCGGCTTTATGGCTTCGATGTTCGCAGAAACTACATAGTCTTGGACGTTTTTTCCGGGGACCCATTCCCTGATAAGTTCACGGCTTTCATCCCTGGTCTGAATCTGAATGTCCTGAAATCCGATTTCCTGAAGCATTTCCGTGATCTCGACCACAGTGGCGGCACCAGACACGCATGCAGAGAGGAGATCCAGATCGTTTTTCAGTTCTGGAGGCAACGGTGCCGTTGCCACCACATCTGAGATCGCAAGCCTGCCGCCAGGCTTAAGTATTCTATATGTTTCACGAAAGACATCCATCTTTTCGGGTGACAGGTTGATGACGCAGTTGGAAATAATCACATCAACACTGGCATCGGCCACAGGCAGGTGCTCAATCTCGCCCAGCCGGAATTCGACGTTCTTATAATCGCCTTTCAGAACATTTTCCCTGGCCTTGGCTATCATGTCAGCGGTCATATCCACTCCGATGACGTGTCCGGTTTTCCCGACCTGTCTGACTGCCAGAAAGCAGTCGAAGCCTCCACCGCTGCCGAGGTCTAGAACAGTTTCGCCAGGCTGAAGGGCAGCGATGGCTTGGGGATTGCCGCAACCAAGCCCCATATTAGAGCCTTCAGGAGCAACAGTAAGCTCCTCCTGGGAATAGCCAGTGAGCGTACCAAGATTGTCCATAGGAGTGGCAGGTTCGCCGCAGCAAGATGATAGGGGAGTGCAGCACCCAGTAGAATCACTCTTTGCAACTTCACCATATTTCTTCCGGACAACCGTTCGAATTTTATCTGGATGTTTTTTATCCATCTCTACCCTCCATAATGTTCGATGATTCGAATAGTTTCGAATCAAATAGTCTAATAAAATTGCTATTTTAAGGGTTCCTGAAAAAACCGCGCCAAGCCCCGAAGTATTACAGGGTCTACCCAGCATTCGATTTTTTGACCGCGTCTTTCCATCCGAATGAGACCGGCTCGATGGAGTTCCTTGATATGGTGCGACACTGTAGAAGGTACGATCTCAAGATCCCGGCCCAAATCACCTACACAGGCGCTGACACCGGTTTCAGCATCAAAGCTACCAACGGTTCCGGG
>CBFDBW010000353.1:0-3528 GCA_965603145.1 uncultured Syntrophobacterales bacterium | reverse complement strand
CCCTTTGTTGACGTCATGCTGGTGCTTCTCATTATTTTCATGGTGACGGCGCCAATGATGATGCAAGGTGTGGATGTTAATTTGCCACGGACTACGACGCAGCCGATTGCCTCCGAAGAAGAGCGACTGGTGATCTCCTTAACGGCAAAACGTGACATATATATGAACGAGTACAAGATCTCCCTGGAGTCACTGCAGAGGAAACTGCAAACCATTTTCCAGAACCGGCCGGATAAAGCTGTGTTTCTCCGTGCGGACCAGAAATTACCCTACGGATTCGTTATGGAAGTGATGGCTGCTATTCGTCAGAGTGGGGTCAAAAGAATGGGAATGGTTACTGAACCATTACAAGAGATACCATGATTGACGGCACAGTAAAAAGTCCGTCTGTCCGCCGCAGGCGGATTTACTGCGCCGTCTCTGAGTCTTGATTTTTTGCGAGTCCATCATGTTAGCGGATGCTGTTTATCGCACCAGACTAAGGACACATGCAGATCGGAAACTGATGTCTCTGATGCTGGCATGTTCTCTTGTTTTGCATGGTGTCGTGGTGATAGTCGGAACAGCCAAGTGGGGACTCAATATCGGGAAACCGCGCTTGGCTCCTGTATACTCCGTGGAGTTGGTAACGTTGCCTGCTTCTCGTACAAAGACGTATCCTGCAGTCAGTACTGGGCGGAGGACAAGGACGGTGGCGAGACAGCAAGCAATCGCAATCCCGCGCTTCCGAACAAAAGAGCAAGCTTTAGCCCTGAAGAAAAAACATCGAGCCTCAGCACCGAACGACGAGGCAGAAGAGGTTAAGTTTGCTAAAGAAGTCTTGACTAAAATTGAGCGACGTCCACCTCCCCAACCAGCGGTATCGAAAAAGGTTGTGGATGTGCCACGTCGATCTGCTCCAGGCAAGCAGAAGGTATCGTTGGTAAACATCGGTGGCATGAAGGGTGGTGAACTCAGCCAGGCTTTGATGCTCTACCGGGCGCTGGTCAATGAGAAAATAGAAAGCAATTGGGTGCTTCCTGAGCGGCTCAGTCAAGAAAAAGAAGACCTCGAGGCAGTAGTGGTAGTTCGAGCTCGTAGGGACGGCAGCGTATTTGATATTAATTTTGAAAAGAAGTCCGGGAACTCTTACTTTGACGACTCGGTTCTCAAGGCTATCCTTAAATCAAAACCTTTTCCTCCGTTTCCTGATATCTACAGCCCTCAAGAGGAAGAGATCGTCATTCGCTTCGCACCTGCAAACGTGAGATCCTAGTACTATGAGCTGCTGCTACTCCCGGAACCTCCGTGCGTATTTCCTCTGTCTGTCGGTCTTTCTCCTGGTTATCTTCCAGGCGACACCTGCTGTAAGCAGGATTTACATTGATATTAACTCCCCTTTGCAAAAGAAGATCCCCATTGCCATTCCAAGTTTTCTTGACGAGGGTGACGATGGCGCCAATCAGTCAATGGGGAAAAATCTGGCAGAAATACTGAACAATGCCTTGTCTTTCAGCGGTCTGTTCCAAGGGTTGGATCCGGCGGTATTCCTTCAGGATCCTGAAAAGATGGGGGTCAAGAAGGAGGAGATAAAGTTTTCCGAGTGGAGTTTTCTCGGTGCCGATCTATTGGTGCGAGGCAGTTACCAGATTCAGGGTGAGCAGTTGGGGTTGGTGATTCGTCTTTTTGATGTGATTCAGCAGAAACTATTGTTGAAGAGGATTTACACCAATGATCTGAGCGCTACAAGGCAAACCATTCTCACATTTGCAGACGAGATGATGTTGCAATTAACTGGAGAGCTCGGGATTTTTCATACCCAGATTGCTTTTGTGGGAAATGCTACCGACAAGAAGGAAATCTATCTCGCTGACTTTGATGGCTCCAATATTCGCCAAATGACTCGCGACCACGATATAAACCTCTCACCAGCCTGGTCACCGGACGGAAAGAAAATTTCCTATGTTGGTTATAAGCGGGGGAATCCGGATCTTTACACTATGGATCTCATCACGAAAGTTGGGGAGCCCATCAGTATGCGCCCAGGGCTGAATATAGCGCCCACCTACTACCCCAAAGGTGGCAAATTGGCCGCCACCTTGAGCTTTACCGGCAACCCCGAGCTCTACCTGTTGGATACCAGGGGTGAGATACTGCAGCAACTGACTGTTAGCTGGTCTATAGATGTTTCTTCTTCTTGGTCGCCCGATGGCCAGAAGCTGGCCTATGTCTCCAACCGAGCGGGCAAACCGCAGATTTACGTCTTGGATCTTTCCACTAAGCGCAGCACGCGCTTGACCTTTGAGGGCGATTATAATACGTCACCTGCCTGGTCTCCCCGTGGTGATCGGATACTCTATGCTGGCTTGCATGATGGTAGGTTCGATATTTTTATGATAAACCCAGATGGTAGTGAATTGCGCCAGCTTACAGGGGGTGAAGGGAACAATGAAAATCCGTGTTGGTCGCCGGATGGAAGGTTGATTCTTTTTCAGTCAGACCGCCGCGGTACCCTAACCCTCTGGGTGATGCAGGCAAATGGCACGGACCAAAGGAGACTCCGTCTTAACCTCGGCGGCTCCCAAACAGAGCCTGACTGGTCTCCACGATTGACGAGAGCAACTCCTTAGTAGTATAAAGGGACCCAGCAAAAACGGCTGGCCCACAAATTGTGTGAAGTTTTGCTCCAGCCGCTGGGTTGGTTGCATTTGGTTGGGTTTTTGCATAGGGCATGAAGGAAGCGTTGACAAGGAGAGGAGGTTAATGAGGCATGCGTAAGAGCAGAGCGTGGATTTTCGGTGCAATTATGTTGGCTATGCTGCTGGCGCTGGGAGTTTCATGCGCCAAAAAACAGGTGACAATGGAAACTCAGGAAATGGCTGCAGAGGAGGGAGCGGCCCAACAGAGCGCTGAAGACGAGGCAGCTCGTCGGGAAGCTGAAGAGGCGCGTCTGCGCGAGCAGCGGGCACGAGAAGCACGCCAAAGGCAAGAGGCGGCCAGTATGTCTGAAGCAGCCAGGCGAGCAGCCTTCGAGGATGAAGACATTCACTTTGACTTTGACAAGTATGTTCTCACTCCCCAGGCCATGATGATTCTGGACGATAAGGCGGCATATTTGCGCGTACATCCTGGAGTGCGAGTTCTCGTTGAGGGTCACTGCGACGAACGCGGTAGCAACGAGTATAATTTGGCTTTAGGTGACCGCCGCGCAAATAGTGCGAAGAATTACTTGGTCAAATCAGGGGTGGCAGAGAGTCGAATTACCACCATTTCCTATGGTGAAGAGCAGCCTCTCTGCATGCAGCAAAGCGAGTCTTGCTGGACCAGGAACAGAAGGGGTCATTTCGGCGTTAGGTAGGTATCTGCGCCTGGGCAGGCCGCCTAACCGCACCAGGTTGAATCAGTTACCGACACAGCAGGTATCGGTCCTGCCTATCTGCTGATGGGCCAGGACCGACTCCTGTTTTACAACCTGCCTCGTTTTGGGAGCACTATTTCATACGCAGGTGTGTGCAGTAATGCACCCTGGGACGGATCTCTTCGCCCGCC
>CBFDBW010000352.1:0-3541 GCA_965603145.1 uncultured Syntrophobacterales bacterium | reverse complement strand
GGTCTTTTATTCATAAACTCTGATGAGATAGCTTGGACCGACCACTTGCCTTTTTGTCACTCAAACCGGCGCCCGGATCTTGGGTCCAGATATCTCTAAATCTATTTCCGAAGTGGAAAAGACTTCTTCGAGCAAAACGTAAATCTGAACGGAGTGTTACGGAGGAAGGTTTGTATGGCCTCCAGAGAAAAACACATGGAAGATCCTATATTAGATTCGGAAGTGATGTTGAAGGTAGCCAAGACACGCATGCCTTTTGGAAAATACAAGGGCCGACTTCTCTTGGATCTTCCGGAACCCTATGTCGTATGGTTTTCCCAAAAAGGCTTTCCTGAGGGCGAGTTGGGCCGGATGTTGAGTATGGTGTATGAAGTGAAACTAAACGGCCTTGAGTACCTTTTTAAGCCGTTGAAGTAATCCTGCAAAGGGCTTTACTGTCTTCTATTTTAGGCGAGCAACCTTGAATCTTGACCCTGACGATCTAAGTCGTTACAAAAGATGATGATTTTCAGAACACCCATCGAGACATCAAGATATCGGATGGTGCGGGTTCTCCTATTCGAGATTTTTTGATCCTATGGAGCTGGGGTACCGTTATTGCCGTGATTCATGGGGTGAAGGGTATGCCACGGAAGCGGCATCGGCTATCCTTGCGGAAACTTATGGGGTGTCGGATTTGGACGACATCCTCGCGTGTGTCCATCCTGACAATGCTGCAAGTATTAGGGTCCTCGAAAAACTTGGGTTTTGTTTCTCCCACTCAAAACTCAGTAAGCCGATTGGCAGAGATATGCCCGTACATAGAATTGATCGAAAAACATATACACAGACAGTGCAGCCGTAGGATTGATATCGAGGCACGAGGCAAAACAACAATGGCCTGGAGAGTTTATTTGTTAAGATGTGCGGACGATTCTTTGTATTGCGGGATTTCAAAGGATTTGGAGGCTCGAATTGCACAACATAATGCCGGAAAAGGCGCAAAGTATACAAGGTCTCGTCTGCCGGTAAAATTGGTGGCAGCCAGCGATGAATTATCGCGAAGCGATGCGCTTAAAGTTGAACATGCGGTTAAACAGCAGCCTGCCAGCAGGAAGGTTGACGCATTGAAGGGGCGGATAGACCTTCAGGGGGAAAAATAGTTGCCATGGCCGACACAGTGAGCGGTGTGCTGAAGTTTACGGGAAAACATGGCGGTGTATTACGCGACCCATTGTTTTCCTTTCGCAGACGGTCCGGTGACGTCACGGTACCGGCCGAGCTTATTCAAAAATATCGTCTTGTAGGGGGCTCCACTATCACAGGTCCTGTGAGGAAAGCCCGTTCCGGACCGGTGCTCTCCTCGGTGGAATCCATATCCGGCCTCACACCAGATGCCTTTCATGCCAGAAAGCCCTATAAAACTTTGACCGCAATAGACCCTTGCGAACGATTCCATTTGGCAGCTTCTGGTGAAACGAGCATGAGGATTGTTGATCTTGTGGCGCCCATGGGTAAAGGGACACGGGGATTGATAGTCTCCCCGTCCAAGGCGGGAAAGACACGGCTTTTGGAGGAGATAACAAAGGCGATCCATGCGGACGATCCCAAGACCCGGATCATCGTTCTGCTGATTGATGAACGACCTGAAGAAGTTACCTACTTTCGTCGTGCCGTGGAGGCGGAGATCTTTGCCAGCAGTAGCGATCAGGAGCTGCACGAGCATCTGGAGCTTACCGAAATGACGCTCGCACATGTCCGTGTTGATCTGGAGTGCGGTCGTGATGTGGTTGTCCTGGTGGACAGCCTCACCCGTATGGGGAGAGTTTTCAACCACAAAGGCTCAGGATCAAGACAAACCCTTTCGGGTGGTTTGGGGGCCGGTGCCTTGGAGATTCCCCGTCGTTTCTTCGGGCTGGCACGTAATATCGAGGGAGGCGGCTCCATCACCATCATCGCCACGGCTCTTGTGGATACCGGCTCTCGAATGGATCAATTGATCTTCGAAGAGTTTAAAGGGACCGGAAACAGCGAGATCATTCTGGAGCGTTCCCTTGCGGAAGCCCACATCTTTCCAGCTATCAACATCAGCGCGAGCGGCACCCGGAAGGAGGAGCGGCTTTACGGCGAGGAGGAAACCCGGCGCATTTCAAATATGAGAAGGATGCTGGCAGGAATGAAGCCCGCGGAAGCCATGGAATCACTTCTGAAGTTTATCGAAAAATATCCCACCAACGAAGAGCTTCTTGTGAACCTTCCTGTTGATATCTGTATGTTAAAAAGGGACGCCCTTAATATTTAAAGTTTCTTTTTCTCCTCGAGAATGCGTATTCCGGTGTAAACCGGCCACCCAATCCAGGGCATTACGGCCACCTGGTCGGAGCGACGCGGGTATGCTGTATGGGCGCGTGGTCGGGCCAAGTTAACTGGTTGACAGGATTTGAAAAGTTGCCGAAAATGAGTGCTATCTGGGGCCAATAACGCTCTTTTTGGGGGCAAGAACAGCGTTTTTCGGCAGGGGCACAAGAGAGCATAGGGCACAGAGCATGGTGCATGGGGAAGAAATTTCGAATTTCCAATTGGAGACAGGCAAAACTGGCTCAACTGGCTAACCGGCTAAACAGGCGGATAATTTGACCCGACCGAAAGGTCGTATTTGCGTTTCTTTCAATACCATAGCGCCAAAGGTCTTTGGCGGGAGACTAATTAAGCCGGAGGGCTCTAGACAGACGTCCACCACAGAGAGAATTTGACTTTCTCTCACACGCCCCGTATTGTTTAAATAGCTGCATTCCTTCATTCTGAAGTACTTGTCTAACCAACGATAAAACATGGGCACCTCGTGATTTCGCTGGAAAATCGTTTCCAAGAGGAGGAGACTATGAAACGTAAAGCTTCCGCAGTTTGGCAGGGTGGGCTTAAGGATGGCAAAGGGACAATTTCAACCGATAGCGGAGTTCTGTCAAATACGCAATACTCTTTCACCACCCGCTTTGAAATGGGCATCGGCACCAACCCAGAAGAACTTATTGCTGCAGCCCATGCCGGCTGTTTTTCCATGGCGCTATCAGGCCAACTTGACAATGCTGGCCTTGTTCCAGAAAGCATCAACACGACCACTACGGTCACACTGGAAAAGACCGAAGCCGGTTTTACTGTGACTGAAGTTCACTTGGATGTAAGGGCGAAGATTCCCGGAGCAAGTCAGGAATCGTTTGAAACTGCAGCCAACAATGCTAAGACTGGCTGTCCCATCTCACGGTTGTTGAATACGAAGATCACAATGGAAGCAAAGCTTGAGTCCTAGTCTAACGGGGTTGAATTGTTGAATTGGGGTCGGGCCAAACTCAGTGTCTACGCATAGCGCAGAGCGCATGGCGCATAGAGTGATGACGGCGCGTGTGGGCGCGTGGTCGGACCAAGCTAAACATCAGGCGTAAGGCATAAGGCACAGGGCGCAAGGCTATTTTGGTCACTTCTTCGCGTTCGCTACGCTCCGCTCAGGCCCGCAAGCGGGTCCCTGGTTTGCCTTCGGCGTCAATAGGTCAAGACGCTACGCTGT
>CBFDBW010000351.1:0-3579 GCA_965603145.1 uncultured Syntrophobacterales bacterium | reverse complement strand
CGAAATGCGTCCACAGTGAAACAACTGTAGAAAGATCAACCCTCCACGTGAATGAACCAGATCGGTCACTATCCTCCAGCCGGCAATTTGCTCGGGTGAGTAGATGCCTGGCATGTCCGGGTACCCCAACCCCTGGGGTGAAACTTGAGCGGCCTCGGTAATAATAAGACCAGCTCCGGCTCGTTGCGCGTAGTAAAGTGCATTCATGGGCTGTGGCGAATTTCCTCTGCCGGCACGATTTCGCGTCATGGGTGCCATAACCATTCGGTTTTTCAGTTCGTAGGGGCCCAATTTGCACGAAGAGAAGAGATTCATATCCAGCTCCTTGTGCGAATTCCACTGTTTCCCATGGAGCTTACCAGTCCTTATTCAGTTGGGCTTTCGCAACTAGCCCGGATTATTCGCGAATCCTAAAAATTCGTAAATGATGCAGGCTAGGCTTGATTCAGTTTTTCACCTTTTAGACGTTTTTTCATTGCCTTACCATCACTCCAGGCACGACCGATATGGTCACCCACTGACCAATATCTGTTGTCTGGCATAGTGAGCAAGAATGGTTTTACCTTTTTAATGTCGGGCGCACCGTTGGTGAGGAACTGCTCTTCGGAATAACTACCCACAATCTCACCGATGAAAAAAAAGTTGGTTGGTAATTCCACGGTTTTTGAAAGCTTACACTCTATGGTTAGCGGGCATTCACTGATCATCGGTGCATTTTTCAGTTCGCCGTAGAATATGTCGAAAAGCTCGGACTTGTCGACACGCTTCCCGGAAACCAAGCCAACGTAATCAGTGACCTCCACCATATCAACAGTGGGGAAGTTCACGCTGAACTCTCCTGTTTCTACGATAGCAGCGTGGGACGCATGGCCTTGGTTTACGGCCACACCGAGCATGGGCGGCTTGAAGTTGACCCTTGTCAGCCAACCCAGGGCCATAAAATTCGGTCGGCCTTGCAAATGAGAGCCAAGGATGGTGGTTGCCATGGGTAGAACACATGTTTGATCACCTATGTGTACCTTCGCCATTGAAAATCCTTTCTTTCTACAAGTGGTCGTGCTTCTCTTCTTTCCAAATTTCCAGAAACTCTATTTTATCTCTTGAAAGCACTGTCCTTCGTTCTGGCATTACCTCTTCCTCTGGTAAGTTTTTCCCCCTGGATTAACTCCTCTAACTATACGTATGCAGCTGCATGGGGGCAATGTGAAAAATAGGAGAGTGAATTGCATTTTCCCATTGAATTCGCTAAAATAACTTTAACCTTTGGAAAACATAATAAAAAGTGTAAAGAGAGGGATGAATGCAATTTCTCGGCACCGACAAGTATTACCTCAATCCCGAACTAAAAGAGATCGTCAACATCTCCACTGCCATGGAAAAACCCTTGCTGGTCACCGGGGAGGCCGGAACCGGCAAGACCCAGTTGGCCTTCGAGATTTCCCGGGCCCTTGAGATGACCCTGGAAGAGGCTCGCTGCAAATCCACCTTCAAGGGCGAGGAGCTTTGCTACGTTTATGACACCGTCTTGCGCCTCAACGACTCCCGCTTCGGCACCGAAGAGAGCGGTCGGGATGTAAACAACATTTGGGATTACCTGGGCTTCGGCCCGATCGGCCGCGCTTTTCTAGCAGAGGATCGACGCGTCCTGCTGCTGGACGAGATCGACAAGACTGATTCGGACACCCAGGACAATCTGCTGGACGTGCTGGAAGACGCCTCCTTTATCATCCGCGAGATAAACCACAAGGTGAAGGCCAACCATATGCCCATAACCATAATCACCAGCAACGCCAAAAGGGAGCTTTCAGATCCTTTCCTCCGCCGCTGTTACTGCCACCATATTCCCTTTCCCTCAATGGAAGAGATGACCGAGATTATCCGGTTGCACTACCCTGAGATTTCTGCTCCCCTTATGGATTCAGCCCTGGCCATCTTTTATCATTTGCGGCAGCAAGGCTTCGAGAAACCGCCTGCTACCGCGGAACTGCTGGACTGGCTCGGTGCCCTACAGCTAGATGAGGCGAAACCGCCATTCACGCCTGACAAACTTCCTTTTCTCGGAACTCTCCTCAAGCGTACTCAAGACTTGCTGCAATACAAGGGCGTGAAGCGGGAAAACGTTTAGCGAGTACAAGAACGACAATCATGTTCCTTCCTTTCTTTTACCAACTGCGGGAGCAGGGTGTCCCCATCAGCCTCCGCCATGTGCTGGAATTCTACCAGGCCATGGAGAAGGGGCTTGCTCCTGACCTGGATCGACTCTTCATTCTCATGCGACTCATTTTCGTTAAGAAAGTTGAGCACTTCGACGGTTTCGAGCAAACATTCGCAGCTTATTTCCTTGGGGCTGAGGGTGGGGAAATCCCAAAGTTCTCCCAGCAGGCCTGGGAAGAGAAAGCTTTTCGCCGCTGGCTTGAAGAAGAGATGGCCAAAGGCTCATTGCCGGAAGATGCTTTGGAGCGGCTGTCGCTGCCTGAACTGCTCCAACGTTTCTGGGATGTGGTCATGGAGCAGAGAGGGAAACACCGAGGTGGTCATACCTGGGTTGGGACCGGAGGCACCTCAGCCTTCGGGCACTCCGGCGCTGATCGCGAAGGGATCAGGGTGCACGGCGACTCACTGCATGGCTCTGCCCTCAAGGTCATAGAGAGCCGCCGCTATGTCGATTATGCCAGCAGCGCCACCCTTCGGGCTGAAAACCTTCGCCAGATCCTCGCCGCCCTCAAGCACATGGCACCTGCAGGGCCCCTAACCGAACTGGATGTGGATGAGACCATTGATCGCTCCTGCAGAAACGGCGGGGAAATCGAACTGGTCTTTAAAAGAGAACTGCGAGATCGTATCCAGGTTATCGTGCTGCTGGACAATGGCGGGGCTTCCATGCGACCTTATTTGGATCTGGTCAAACTGGTTTTCGGTCTCATGCGCGATCACTTCCAGGACTTAGATTATTATTATTTCCACAACTGCGTCTACGGCTGTGTCTATAGCGACCCGAAGCGGCTTGCCCCCTATCTTATACACCACCTGGTTCGACGTGACCCGGAGACCCGGGTAATCATTATAGGCGACGCCAACATGGCTCCGGCCGAGCTCATGCTCTCCAATGGCGCCATGGACTATTTTTCCAAAATTAGAGTGCCAGGGCGTGATTGGCTGTTGCAGATCCGCAATCACTTCACTCACAGTGTCTGGCTCAACCCCATCCCCCGATCAAGGTGGCCCCGCGAAAGCCAGACAATTGACCAGATTGGCGAGATCTTTCCCATGGAAGACCTCACCCTGGCAGGCATCAGGCGGGGAGTTGAGTGGCTGAATTCCGGTGCGCCACCTAAGAGGGCAAGGGGGCAGGGGGCAGTCTAGATTGCGGATTTAAGAAATTTTAGATTTGAGATTGCAGAATGCAGATTGATTAAAGGCACAAAAACGCTAAATTTTCTCCTTGCGCCCTGTGCCTTGAGCCGTATGCCTCTCTGGCTATTGCCTACCGGCTATTTGCTTCTTTTATTTCTATTGTAGATTAAAGATTTCTGAGGACTGGACAAGGGAGAAACTTACCATGAGAATCGCTGTCATCGG
>CBFDBW010000350.1:0-3593 GCA_965603145.1 uncultured Syntrophobacterales bacterium | reverse complement strand
AACCTGCGGGCATGGAGCATTTGGCGCTTCACCTTGCTAAGGCGAGCGCGCACCAGGGGATTCTGTACAGATTGAACCCTCTTTTTGCCGCCATAGGTGGTATCTCCTACCACTGGATGATGACCATGGGCAAAATGTACTCGGATCTGATGGGTCCTACCGGTCTTGATCACCACCTTCACCACAGAAACATCCCTAAACCCATCCTCTAGCCACCAGGAGGTGAAAGCCTCACGGCCGCTGGCTAATATCCCCATTTTCTTGCGATTTTTTGGATGTCTCTGAATAGGAGCTGTGAATTTGCCAGAGGACTGGTGCAGCCGACCATAAACCAGAGCAGTGTACTCCTTGTGGACGTGCCTCTCCTGAAATAGGCTACTTAGATGACGGTAGGCGGGATTGTTCTTCGCCACCAGCAAAATTCCGCTGGTATCCTTGTCCAGCCTATGTACAATGCCTGGTCTCAGCGGCCCCCCCAGGTCTGCCAGCTGGTCACAATGATGGAGAAGGCCATGCACGAGGGTGGGTTTACGATGGCTGCTGGCGGGATGGACTACCAGGCCAGGCGGTTTGTTGAGGGCGATGAGATGCTCGTCTTCAAAAATTATCTGCAAGTTGAGCGGCTCAGGCGTTAGTTCAGGGGGGGGAGGTGGTGGCAGAGTGACTGAAACCTGCTCTCCGGGTCTCAGTCTGTAACTCGCCTTCTGTGGTTTGCCGTTGACCTGAATGTGATGGTCTTCGATGAAGCGCTGAATCTGATTGCGAGACAGCTCTAGGTCCATGCGGCTCAAGAACACGTCAAGCCTAGAGCCCGCATCTTGCTGAGAGACTTCGAACCTATATTCGGACACACTCCCCTTCAGTCGAAACGGCGACTGGGTGACGCGGCGACACGGCGAAAAATGTGACTTACAGCAACAACAGTCTTTTCGCCGGTTCGCCGTATCTCCGTATCTCCGCGTCGATTCGTTGCTCGGCGCACCGCCGTCGTTTGTCTACCTAGGCGGAAAAGATGGCCACACGGTCGGCGCAACTAATGACGTCGCTGCCTTGGTTCATCCTTGAGTGTGGTAAAAATCATGCGACCAGCAGTGGTCTGAAGGATGCTGGTTACTGAGGCTTCCACTTCCTGACCAAGATGCCTGCTGGCATTTTCAACCACCACCATGGTGCCATCGTCCAAGTAGGCAACGCCCTGCCCCTGCTCTTTGCCCTCCCGCATAATTTGCAGGTGAAGCACCTCGCCAGGCAAAACCATCGGTTTGAGGGCATTGGCCAGTTGATTGATGTTGAGGACAGACACCCCCTGGAGCTGCGCCACCTTGTTCAGATTGAAATCGTTGGTGATAATCTTGGCATTCATCTCCCGGGCAAGGGCAACAAGCTTGGCGTCCACCTCTTTGATATCCGGATAATCCTCGTCTACCACTTGCACCTCGACAGCATCACCCTTTTGCATACGATTAAGGATGTCGAGGCCCCTTCGCCCTCTGGCGCGCTTGAGGTTGTCCGCAGAATCGGCGATGTACTGCAGTTCTTGCAGAACGAACTGGGGGACGACCAGTGGACCTTCCAAAAAATCGGTTTCGCAGATGTCTGCAACGCGCCCATCAATGATGACACTGGTATCGAGAATCTTGCCGCCGTTCTTCTTATGCGACCCTTTGGCAAAAAAACCCCAACCCGGCCATTTGAACTCCTCCACTTTTTTACCTCCCAAAACCAGGCCGATGTATCCAAAGACACAGCTCAAAATCACCGAGATGGATATGCGGATGGCGCTATTCTGCAGGCCGCTGAAGGCATAACCCAACAATTGGGCAATTACCAGCCCGAGAAAAAGACCGAGGGTAGCCCCAAAGATCACCTTGAGTGGTGCTTTTTTTATGATTTTTTCTAGAGATAAGGCAAGAAGTGCAAAAATGAATCCGGCAAGTGCCCCTATCCATTTAATCCAAATACCCAAGGTGTGTGAAATTGGCAGATGCGAAGCCAGCAGGTATCCGCTTACCGAACAAGCCAGAACCAGAAGCAAACGGAGAACAGTCTGGGCCTTATTCACTCTGTACTCACCTCCTTTCTTTAAAAAGTCTTGCTATTTGTGCGACCGCTTATTTCCCTCTCTCCCCTCCAGGGGGGGAGAGGGAAATAAGCTCACAGAGTAAAACCAAAATGAAAGATGCTCTCATGAACCAAAAATACCGTGAATGTTCTTTTCCACTTGGCTCTCATCCAAATCTTGGGCTATGGATATCTCTTTCACCAGAAGGCTGCGGGCAGTGTCCATCATTTTTCTCTCACCAAAGGAGAGTTCCTTGTCCTCACGAAGGATAAAGAGATCACGCAAAACCTCGGCCAATTCGAACACGGAACCAGTCTTGATCTTATCCATGTACTCACGGTAGCGTCGGTTCCAGGTTTGATTGTCCGGTACGGTCTCTCTTTCCATGAGAATAGCAAATATCTGCGGCACCTGATCGGCATTTATCACCTGACGCAACCCCACGCTGTCCACGTTATCCAGTGGAATCATTATGATCATGCCGTTGTCCAGAATGCGCATGATATAAAAATCCTGTTTGTGGCCAGAAATCAATTTGCTCTCAATGGATTCAATCACCCCAACGCCGTGGGCTGGATACACGGCTAGATCACCAACATTAAACATGACTGCCTTCATCCTTCCAGAAATACGACCGCCGGCAGACCGGAAAGCCCGGACTCAGAGGCCGACGCCAGCCTCTAAGCCATCTCTTCATAGACTGCCCAGCAAAAGCTGCAAAAGACGATTCTTGCTGAAAAACTTCTATGGTGTTATGTTTGTCTTGCCTGATTCAGTCCCCACACCCCTTCGCGGTAGCCAAGCGTACCCCAGTTTAGAAAAAGCGCGGGAGCAGATCCTGTGTATTCTAACACAAAATGATACCATTATCAGCAATCTCCTCAAAGGCAAAATTGCTGGCCGGATAGCGCAGAGCGTTGAGAAGTCGTTTTTTTTCCTATTCGCCTGTCGCTACGCGGCATGTACAGCGCACAAAAGAAAGGGGCGGCTCCTCGCCGCCCCCCCTCAAATCTGGAATCAGATGGTGGGTTCTAGCCCCGCCATCTGTTGCCTTCCTTTACTACTTAATGCCGTGGATCATGATCAACACCGGGGCACTCACCAAGGAGACCACCGAGACCAGCTTGATCAGGATGTTCATAGTAGGTCCGGAGGTATCCTTAAAAGGATCGCCCACGGTATCGCCCACCACTGCGGCCTTGTGATTGTCGGAGCCCTTGCCGCCGTAGTGGCCTTCCTCGATGTATTTCTTGGCGTTGTCCCAGGCGCAGCCGCCGTTGGACATGAACAGGGCCATACAGACACCGGTTGCCGTGCAGCCCACCAGCACGCCACCCAGGGCCTTGGGGCCGATTAGTATACCAACAAGCAGCGGGGTGGCCACCCCGACCAGACCCGGCAGCATCATGCGTTTGAGCGCACCCTTGGTGGCAATGTCCACACAAGTAGACGGGTCAGGCTTGCCCTCGCCCTCCATCAGCCCGGGGATCTCCCGGAATTGGCGGCGGATCTCTTCCACCATGTCAAAGGC
>CBFDBW010000349.1:0-3615 GCA_965603145.1 uncultured Syntrophobacterales bacterium | reverse complement strand
GGGCTCAGCACATAGTCCTCGACGGCCTCGCTGAATCTCGGCCTGCCAGTGCCCACTTTCACCCTGACGTAACGGTCTTCCTTCAGGGTGTCGTGAATGGACCGTACCCCGCGGTGCCCGCCGGCGCCCCCGCCGCGCACCATCTTTATTCTGCCGAAATCCACGTCCAGATCATCGTGGATTACCAGCAAGTCTTGCACCGCGAGTTTGAAGTAAGCCATGAGGGCAGCCACCGCCTGGCCACTCCGATTCATGAACGTCTGAGGTTTGGCCAAAATCACCTTGCGGCCGGCGATATCCCCAGTACCCCAGAGGCTGTAAAGCCGTGCCCTCGTAACCATAATGGAGTGGGCCCCGGCCAACCGATCCACCACCATGAAACCTACATTGTGACGAGTGTGCTGGTAGGTCTTTCCCAGATTTCCAAGTCCCACCACGAGATACACAGGCTTGCTCCATGGCCGTGTAATCGGCCATCACCGTCGGCTACTCTTGGTCCCCCTCCTCCTTGGTTTCAGCTACCGCTTCTTCTTCCACCTCCTCTCCTTCTTCCTCTTCCTCTAGAACTTCTGGTTCTATTTCTTCAACCTTCGTGGGCGGTACCACGGAGGCAATGGTAAGCTCATCCTCGGCCAAGACCTCTACCCCTTCCGGAATCTCCAGGTCACTCACGTGCAAAGAATCCCCAATGGCGAGAGCGGTGACCTCCAATTCGAAGGCCTCAGGTATGCGATCCGGCAGACACGAGATTTCAAGAGTTCTACTCACCTGCTGGAGAATGCCACCCTCGTCGGACACACCAACGGCCGTCCCGGTCAACGTTATCGGCACCTCAACGGATATCTTCTTGTCCATGGAAATGGCATATAAATCTACGTGCAGAATGTTCTGCTTGACTGGATCCACCTGGATTTCTTTAATCATAGCCCGATGGCTCTGGGTAGACTTTCCATCTTCGATATTGAGGTCAATGATTATGTTCTCGCCTGCCCCGGTGGTGATGAGTTTCTCCAAATCCCTCGATTGCAAAATCAGGGGTATGGGATCGACCTCGGGACCATAGAATACTGCTGGGGTCAAGGCCTGGCGCCGCAGCGAGCGGGCCAAGCCTTTGCCGGTTTCTGTTCGTGATTGCGCAGCTAGCGCTACCGTTGTCATGTTTCCTCCAGTTTTAGTCAAGTTGGTCAAATGGTGAAACTATAACCAATGGAAACTCGCTACTGTCCATCAAAGGTTTACGGATGGACACTAACTAATTCTCCAATTCACTAAACAAATAGTGAACTCACCGAGTCATTCAGATGGGTCCGCTTAATTGCCTCACCGAGGAGGTTAGCTACTGTGAGAACCTTGATCTTCTTGCAACCCTTGGTCTCAGGCTGAAGGGGGATGCTGTCTGTGACAATTAAGTTCTCGATTGCAGATTCTTCAATCCTCGCAATTGCATTGCCGGAAAGCACCGCATGGGTGCAGCAGGCATTGATTGAGAGAGCGCCGTTTTCGGCCAGAGCCTTGGCCGCCTCGGTAAGGGTTCCCCCTGTATCTACCATATCATCCAAAATGATGGCCGACTTCCCCTCGACTTCACCAACGATGTACATGGCCTTCACCTTCTGGTCTTCATCCCTGCGTTTATCAATAATGGCCAGGCTGGTATTCAGCCTCTTGGCAAAGGCCCGGGCCCTTTCCACGCCGCCGGCATCCGGGGAGACAATAACCAGATCATTGTTAAAGTACTGTCGGATGTGCTCCAGCAATACGGGCGCCGCAAAGAGGTTGTCAACCGGGATGTCGAAAAATCCCTGAATCTGATTGGCGTGCAAGTCCAAGCAAATCACCCTATGCCCACCGGCTACGGTGATGAGATCGGCAACCAATTTGGCACTGATGGGCACCCTGGGTAGCACTTTCGTATCCTGGCGGGCGTAACCATAGTAGGGTAAAACCGCAGTGATTCTCCACGCTGACGCCCGCTTGAGCGCATCCATGAGCACTAACAATTCCATAAGATTATGGTTCACCGGTGAGCAGGTGGATTGCATCACGAAAACGTCCCTGCCACGAACGTTCTCACCAATTTAAACCATAATCTCACCGTCGCTGAAGGTCTGAACTACTGCCTTACCCTGGGAAATCTGAAGATGTTGGCAGATTTTAGCCGTCAGCTCCGGATTGGAATTACCGCCAAAAAGTTTCAGTCGGTCCAACATAAAGAAAAACCAAAATCCGGTATTCTTAGCGCGGATATTGTTTACACAAACTTGCTGGTCAGCAGACTTGTGGTGTCCAAAGTATGTGCCACAGAGCTGGTGATAGCGTCTTTGTGGCAGAACAAATCATAAGCGGCACGAGCCTCTCTTTCGGAGCCAAACAGGCCAACCAGAGTGGGCCCACTCCCTGTCATCGCTACTGCCCTGGCACCAGCTGCCAGCAGTATTTTTCTCAAATCATGGAGCTGTGGATAGTGACCGAAAACCAGTGGTTCAAAATCATTGGCCAGCAGAGGAAGCATATCCTCCAGGGTCAGTTGTCGCCGGTCCAAGAGTCTCTGGTGGGAAGCGGTCATTTCTCCCGCAGAAGTGTCTCCAAGAATGTTGAATTTAGACCCATTTGGACCGGTTGTCAATGTCAAATTCTCGTAAGCCCAACGGGTTGAAACCTGAAAATGGGGGTGCATCAGCACTGTCCAGAATGTCGGCACATTGTTTATGGGAGTGAGGCGATCACCGATCCCTTCGGCCATTGCCCACTGCCCCAAAAGAAAGAATGCCACGTCTGCTCCCAGCTTCACTGCCAGTGGGTGCAGGTCCGGAACCGCCAATGGACTGTCCAGAAGTTGATTAACTGCAAGCAGGGTTGTGGCCGCATCACTGCTGCCACCTCCAAGTCCCGCGCCCACCGGGATACTCTTTTTCAGCTCGATCCTTACTCCCTCATCTCGCTGGCATGCATCCAGGACAAGCTGAGCCGCACGGTACACCAGGTTCTGTGCGTCTGTGGGCAGATCGCTGTTTGGGCACCTTAATTCGACACCCCGTGAGCCCAGCTCGAGCCGCAGTTCATCATAAAGGCTCACCGGAACCAGGAGTGACAGCAAATTGTGGTAGCCGTCCGGACGCTTGCCAAGGACCCGCAAGCCTAGATTAATCTTGGCAGGAGCCCCTGCCGTGATCACGGCAGCACTACTTGGCTTTTTGGACATAGCGCAGCCGCAAATCGTAAAGGATATGCTTGACTAGATTCTCTTCATCCGAGGTGAGGTTCCCTCGGGTTTTCTCTTCCAGCATCGCGATCAGATCAATGGTCTGTTTGGCCATGACCAGGTCTTCCTGCTGCTTGCCCGTGGCCGGATCCGGCACTTCTCCCAAATGAAGCAAAGTCGAGGTATTGAGGGAAAAGATGAAAGTGGAAAAGTTGATCTCCGGAAACGGCATTTGTTCTGCTTGCTCTGCCGCCGCTTCGGGCTCGGCTTTTTCTTCCTCCTCGGTCTCGGGTTCTGGACGTTCAGCCTTTTCTTCGGCCGGAGTTTCCTCCTTGAGCTCGCCCTCGTCGGTAAAACGCCGGCGATCCTTTATCACAAAACCTTTGCCTTCAATTTCTTCATCAGACATTTTA
>CBFDBW010000348.1:0-3621 GCA_965603145.1 uncultured Syntrophobacterales bacterium | reverse complement strand
AGAGCTCGGCCAGACCGTCGACCATATAGCCATCCCAGTAGCCGATTCCGGAAGCAAGGATACGGGCTTCCAAGACGTCCGCGAGGATGCCTAGATGGAGGTTCAGCCCGAACAATGGAATGGGGACAGTGTAGTCTTCCTTTTCAGACTGGTCGACTGTTCTGGATTTTATCTCAACCTCTACATCATAAACCCTGAGCCTGCCTACGAGACCCAAAGAGAAGCCTGCCAAAACGTTTTCTAGGTCTAGCAGGTCGTACTGATAGGTTAGATCATAGACGTCATACTCTAGACTACTTTTAATCCTGTCACCCGCGGGAAAGGTTTCGCCGCCGAAGTTAATATCATCGGTCAGGCTTGCTGTGCCGTTGTAATCGGCGCGATAGAAAGAGAAACTCAGGTGATGATCGTCCCCCCCAATGAAGACTTCACCAACGGGATAGTACTCGTCATCGATATTGAGGTCATCTTCCAGATCAAGTTTCGTACCACTCAGTGAGCCATCGCTATATTTGATGTCACCGCTTATAGCTGGGAACCAGTAATAGCCTCGTACGCCCGCCTCGAAAGCTTGGGCCGGCAAGACAGAGCCAAATACGACCATAATACTGATGATCAGGAATAGTATCTTCTTCATATCCCCCTCCCCCGGAGAGGACAATTTTGCTTCTCGGCAAAAGCCCGGTTACGCTCAGTCGCTATTTCTTTGGACGTGGTGCCGTCTGGCAGTTAAACTTCTTGTTCTCCCATTGGCATCCTACGGAGCCCAAACCGAGACATTGTCCTTTTCCATTTTACTAAGTATTTGAAACTTATCAAAATATGAGCAACCAGAACGTGGAGGAGAAAAAAGCAATAATCAGGCCAATGTATACCCGAGGGAGTGGAAGTGGTCAAAGCAGGGGGGTGGATCAGACACGAGTCTGTTCTAATCGGTGTCATTATGCTATTTGTATTGGCTGACTCATTTTGTGTGGTTCCTGCCCTTCTTATTACAAGCGGAGAACAGCAATGATAGATGTACTCGTTGATCCCAAAATCTGGATTAGCCTTTTTTCAATAACCTTGATCCAAATCGCCCTTGGTGCAGACAATCTCATTATCATCACGATCATTGCCAACAAATTGCCTGCCTCTCAGCGCACGAAAGCGATCAACCTTGGCTTAGTGCTGGCCATGGTCTTTCGCATCCTCCTTTTATCGATTGTCAGCTACGTCCTCAAATACGTCACAGGAGTCTTTTACCAACTGGACACCTATTACCCTTCATGGCTTAGACTGCATGTGGAGTTGAGCGGCAAGTCCTTGCTGCTATGGATCGGCGGCTTCTTCCTGATATGGAAAGGTGTCAAAGAACTCAGGTTGAAGTCCAAAGGGATGGAACAGGAAGTGGAGAAAGCAGACCGCTTCAGCCAGGTGGTCTTCCTCATTGTTGGTATAAACCTGCTGTTTTCCGTGGACTCCATTCTCACCGTCGTCGGGATGACAGACGTCTTTCTGGTCATGGTGGGGTCGGTCGTTATTTCGGTTATGCTGATGCTGTGGTTTGCCGAATACATTTCTAACTACATGATGAGCAACCCAGACTTTGAGATTCTGGGTCTGTTCGTTCTTCTATTAATTGGTTTCGTCCTGATTCTCGAAGGGGGACATGTTGCACATTTAACGGTAGCCGGTAATGCCTTTCCCTATATTCCTCAGTGGATTGTTATCTTTATCCTTTTGCTGATGTTCACGGTAGATGTTTATCAGAACTGGCTGGAGCGGAAGCGCGAGAAGGATCCTCTTCCTCTGCGTCGGAGAAAAAAGGTGAGTGTGGCAGAGGGATAAAATCAGAACTAACCTCAAATACCGATGATTTGATAGATGAGATCCATGTCGAGGTGGTTGCGAAGATGCGAGGCCAACTTGTCGTACTGCTCCTCTTTCCAGCGACGGAAAGATCCCAATCTCTCCTTGGTTAGCTCCACATCATCAACACTCATGAGCCGACTAATGAGGCGGTGCCTCAAACCATCGTTATCAAATAGGCCGTGTAAGTAACTTCCCCAGACGCGGCCGTCGCTGGAAATCAGACCGTCCTTGACCTGCACCGGCTTACCATTGCGCTCCACAATTTCCAGCAGGGGAGTAGCTGGCCCCAGAACCCGACTCTGTCCCATGTGGATTTCATAGCCGTGCACCTGGTCAGCGGGATCAGCCAGTTCTGGCCAGAGCAATCTGGCCCTGACCTGAGTGGTCACCTTTTCTCCCAATAGTTCTGTCTCCATATCCAGCAGGCCCAGGCCGGTTATTTCTTGGAGGTCGCTCTCCACCCTCATAGGGTCCAGCACTTTTTGGCCCAGCATCTGGTACCCGCCGCAAATGCCCACCACAGTACCGCCTCTGGCATGAAAAGAAATGATTGCCTCAGCAATGCCCTGATTGTGCAGATAACGAAGATCGTTGAGGGTATTCTTGCTGCCGGGTAGAATCACCAGATCCATATCAAAAATCTGCTCGGGAGCAGTGAAATAGGAAAGGTTAACTGATGGCTCTTGCTCGAGGCTATCGAAGTCCGTGTAGTTTGAAATGTGCGGCAGACGGATAACACCAACCCGCACCTGTTCCTGTGGTCTCTCTTTTGTCACCCTCATCTTGAGGTCCAGGGCAACACTGTCTTCTTCGGGAATGTGGATATCCGTAAAATAGTGCACCAGGCCCAGAACCGGCTTGCCGGTGCGAGTCTCGAGAAACTCCATCCCGGAAAGAAGCAGGGCTGGGTCTCCTCTGAACTTGTTGATGATTAACCCCTTTACCAGGTCCCGCTCTGCTGGCGTGAAAATCTCCATATGTCCGACAATACTTGCAAATACTCCTCCTCGATCTATGTCTGCCACCAACAACACTGGGGCCTCCACCCGCTCCGCCATGGAAAAGTTTACCAGGTCCTTATCCTTGAGGTTAATTTCTGCTGCACTGCCCGCGCCCTCCAATACCAGGACCTGGTATTGTGCCTCCAGGCGACGATAGCTTTCCATGACCTGCGTTACCAGATCAGATTTCTTCTGATAGTACTCTGCAGCCGTAAAATTGCCGAGTACCTTGCCGTGCAATATGACCTGGGAACCAACATTGGACGAGGGCTTCAGTAGAATTGGATTCATATCAACATGTGGCTCAATGCCGGCAGCCTCTGCCTGTACCACTTGAGCCCGGCCCATCTCGCCCCCTTCCGGAGTGATGAAGGAGTTGAGTGCCATGTTCTGGGCCTTGAATGGACCTACCCTATAGCCGTCTTGTTTGAGAATCCGACACAGGCCGGCAACAAGGATGCTCTTTCCCACATCCGAACCTGTTCCCAGTATCATCACGTTTTTTGCTTTGGCCATAGTTCTCGCTTCCTCTTGGCATAGGGTTCAGGGCGCAAGGTGCAAGGCCGATTGATAGAATCCAGTACTCAGTAGCCAGTAAGTGAGAGTAACTCGATTCTTATCGTGCTATTCTTGAATTCTAACTGATCTCTGACCTCTGACTTCAGACTTCTGAATCCTTACGCTCTGCGCTTAGCGCTATGCGTCCTCTACAGAGCCGTTAGTAATACGTACACGGCCCCAACTATGATAACGCTGATCACCCTGA
>CBFDBW010000347.1:0-3623 GCA_965603145.1 uncultured Syntrophobacterales bacterium | reverse complement strand
CAGGGGTCCGTACCTAGCGCAGCTTGGTGGCGCCTTGCATTTTCTTATATTCTTTGAATTCTGCACAGTTGCGGCATGAAAAACTCACCCAGTACTTCTTAACCGCCTCCTCTAGACACTTCTGATAGTGGGGACAGTCAAAATAGCGATGGGCGTTAACGTTGCCGTATCTCAACTCTTTGTGTAATTCCTTCGCGGGCGTAGGCATCAATTCCTTTGCCTCCTCATCTGTTCTTTTTGAAAATTACCCAGTCTTTATAACATGTTCGTCTCCATATGAAAAGTTTTATCTCTCAGAAAAAAGTTCCCCAGCAAGAGAGTTATCTACTTTCAGGCAGGCTTCGGCCGTGAGCTTACTGCCGAAAGGCTCAGCCGAAGGGCGCATTGTTTTTGGAGCCGCACGGTTTTATGAATAATCTGGGTTAGGAACCCGTGGCACTATACCAGGTACTGTTGGGATACTTGGCAAGACGGGCCCCCCTGGCATCCTCAATGAGTTGGATGGCTGCAGCTGCATTGGCATTGCCCATACTTGCTGCCTGGCGCAACAGAGGGCGGGCGGGGTCCTCGATAAGAGCTAAGCAGGCAGGGGCACCGCCCATTACTTTTTTGCGGGCAAAGGCCGGCATCTTCGACATGAAGCCGGTGACGGGACTGGAGGTTTCGCCTGCCTTTCTCACCAGAAGCTTCAATAGACGGTCAGAGCTCATCCAGGCACGATCGAAATTGCTCAGGGTGCCGCCGTTCATGACGATGTCGCGTTTTTGCTGCAAAATGGAGCGCAGAGCTGCAGTAGCCCCCTTGGCCACTTCGGGACTTGGGCTTTTCAGATAGAAAAGGATGGCACCGAGATACTCATCAGTTGCTGCCTTTTCAAAGGCTGCATTCAGAAACTTCTTGTTTATCTTTTTGTTCCAAGAAGTCTGCGGCGAGGCAACCAGTCGAGTAAGTACCGTTAGATTCGACCCTGAGAGGCGATTGAGGGTGATCTGGTAGTGTTGTTTGTAGTAGACGGCAGAAGCCCGATTCCTTTCCAGGTAATACTTCTGAGCGTGGCCGTAGTAAGTCAGCAAGGGCGCGTTTCCATTGGGGTCATCTTCCTGGTTTTGGGCCATGTCGATGACTTTGTCATAATTGTTTCTCTCGAAGGTTTTCAGAGCGTCTCGTTCCCAATTCAGCAAGGGACGCTCCGACCAGGTAATGGTTTGGGCCAAAAGGGTTGAGTCCCCACCACAGATCATCATTGCCATGATAAGTGCGCACAGCGCCAGCAGTATCCTATTCCCTTTCCACATGGATCAGTCTCCTTTTTTTAAAGTGTACAAGGGAATTCACAGCCTAGCCTGGATATTTCACGAAAATGCTCTAGCGAGCGCATTCCCCGTAGCTTGCTGCGGGGTTAGCGAGCGAACTACAATAAAATGGTATCACTTCCTTACATTTCGAAGATTCCCTGCAGCTTGCTGCAGGGAGCTTCAATTGGTGTCGCGGTTTTAGCAGGCGATTCGTGAAATATCCCGGCTAGTATTGGCAGGAGATTATAGAAACGGTATGGCTTTATGTCAAACTATCGCTTCCAGAGGCTGTTGGTCGCGGAGCAGCAATTGGGAAGTACTAGGCACGAGGAACTAGGCACTAAGCACCGAAGGATTGGGAAAAGGTACCATTTTCAAGTAATTATAATTAGTTGGTGGGTTCGGCCATATGTGCTAATCCAAACTGCGCATGAAGTCTGATCGTTACGACCTCGGAGTGCCTAGTGCTTAGTTCCTAGTGTCTAGTGGAGATTCAGACCCTGTTCCACTAGTCGGCAGATTTGCCAATGGATTCGTGCCGTCGAGTCCAAGGGGAGTGGGTATACCCAGCAGATGGGTCACCATGGGAACCAGATCGAGGGTTGAAGCGGTGGTTTTGAGGGAGTGGCGACCAGGGATGATTTGGGACAAACCGGGTCCAGCCACCCAAAAGGAGACAATGCAGTCGTCAGGGTAGTAACTGCCGTGGTGGCCATACTTGTCGAAGTCGCGTTCGAAATAATATCCTTTCTTGTTAATGAGCTTGATATCGGGAGCTGTTTCTCTGGTGTATTGCTGTCTCAGTCCCTGAACCAGATATTCGCCCAGTTCAAAATGATCTGCCAGTTCACCGAACGGCCGGAGGGCCTGACGGAATGCCAGATCGTCACCGGAGCCGGCCTGATAGCCTCGCCAGTCGAAGAGCCACCACTGCTCGTTTTCCACCACGCCCTCGTTCCGTTCCCCGGGATACTGGCGTATCACTAAAGCATTGAGAGATGTTTGTACGTCCGGGTTGGCAAGAATGAGATCCAGCGCCGGTTTTACATCTGCCAACAACCGGGGTGGATCCATCCATTTTCCGGATTGTCGGTTTTTGAGATAGATCTCTTTGGTGCAAGCACCGAGCATAATGACGGCGTTGGCCCGGCGGTTGCTTCTATTCCAGCCGGGTAGTTTGAAATGGTCGCGCAGACTGTGATGCAGGGCGTCGTCTGGTATATGCTTCTGGATACGTAAGAAGCCGTGCTCAGAGACCAGGATGAAAATGGTATCCTGGTAAACCCCAATTTTCTTAAGACTATGGATTAATCTGCCCATCAGTGGGTCCAATACTGTTTTGGCGTAGTGTTTTTGAATTTCGTCCATTGAGGCTTCACGTTTTCTAAGATCACCCACGGGAAAGTGGGAAAACAGGTCTGTACCCAACAGTTGCACTGCCATTACATCGGGGACCAGTGAGTGATATTTGTAAATACCCTCCAGACTTTTCCGATAAGATAATATGTGACCAGTCAGAAAGCCGTCGAGGGTTCTGTTGTCCACGTAGTGGCTGTTTGGGAACCATTTTCCATGGCGAAAAACATTGAGGGCCGAAGCATTGCCCCAGAAAAATCCACCAGAGTTCACTGACCAATCGGCCCCTTTGGTCAGCATGAGCATCGTGGTCAGGGAGTGTTTATCTGCCTCCCCCACGTAATCAAACAGGGTCTTAACCCCGTTCGCTGTCAGAATAGAGTTCATTCGGTTTTGCGAGTAGGAGATGAGCGTGCGGATCTCGAATGTGGTCCGGTCGAACCAAATGGTGGAAACCACCCCGGTGCGTTGAGGATAGAGTCCCGTGTACATGGAAGTCACAGCCGGCTGGGAGGCGGCCGGAATGGTGGTAAAGACCCGGGGTAGATAGACATAGGGTTGATCGTTGTTGGATCCCTTGAGCATTTCTTGAAAATTGGGCAGTCCCTCCAGGTTTTCGTCAAGAGTTCCTTTTTTCATGCCATGCAATTCAAGGATCACCACTTTGGGGCCACCACCTCCAGCTTCTGCAATGCCTGCAAACAACACCGTCAGGAGCGCGGCAATCACCAGTGAGGCGAACAAGCAAGTGGTGCACCGTGGTTTCTGCCAACAATGAGCTTTCATTTTCTTATTTCTATCAAGAAGGTGTAACGAATCGTTATTAATACTCAAAATGTGATTCTTCTGGTTTTTGCCCAGGTAGTAGTGTTCAAGAAGAGCCCATACACCTGCTCCAGAGAGGCAGGTTGCCCTGGCCACATTAGAGTTTCAGTATCATATCTCGGCAAAAACCTGAAGAACCCCAAATAT
>CBFDBW010000346.1:0-3624 GCA_965603145.1 uncultured Syntrophobacterales bacterium | reverse complement strand
TAGAGTCTAATAAGTCTGGGGATAAATGATTACACCTAGTGCTTTTTTCTGATGAAAACCAGAAGATGATGTGTATTAAATTGTTCGGTCTCGCCTTGCTCGCATGGCGGGCGGGGGGGATTTCATGGATTTTCCTTCAAGGAGGTTTACAATGAAAAGGTTATTAGTGGTTTTTCTCTCCTTCGTGCTGGTTGGTCTGTTCTACTTTGCAAGCGCTGAGTCTAAAGAGTCGGCAAGACCATTCGGCTTTACCATCGGCAAGATCTCATATGAGGAAGCCCTGGGGATCGCACAAACACACAAATGGAGATATCAGGAGTATGAGAAAAAGCAATTCAGGGAAATCGACAAAAAAAGCCCGCTGCGGGGCAAGAACACCTTCGTCAAGGTGCTGCCGCGAGATTTGGAAGGGGTAAGAAGTTTCTTTATGTTTTTCAATACTGAATCTACCCTTGATGCTTTCATGGTGGTTATAGATCCGAAATTATTTGACAGCGTTTTGCGAGAACTGGATGGTAAATACCGTTCTGTGGAGAAAAGCTTGGCTGGAGAAAAATTATCTACTTCCTATCCATACGCTTTGTGGGAAGAAGGAAACATTTACATTGAACTGCAGAAAGTGAGTCACTTTCGGGTACGAGTGCTCTACGTGCACAAAACGGTATACGCCAATTACAGAGAATTTCTCGGCAAGAGCTATGAGCGTTACCGCGGTAAGCTGGAGAGAAAGAACTGGATGGACGAACTCTAATCAGAGAGCAAGCAGCAGTTAGACAAATCTTTCACGAGTAAACTTGCCAAGGCAATGGAGCAGAGGTCTACGCCTCGCCACATCTCGATCAATCTTCCCAGGACCTCCTGCTGAAACATTGAGTTCTTACTTTGCCGATCCCAAGGATGTCTTCTAGTCAAATATCACCACAACATCAAGCTACCTGGCTCATTGGCCAGAATGGGCGTGCTGGGAGATATAGGGTGACCACCTCACAGCTTTCACAGTACTTGGTTAAGGGTCACCTGCCTAAAAACTGAGGATTGGGAGTTGAGTACAATGGTTACAAAAAAACCACTTTTTTTCTGGGTTTTCCACCGTTACCGTGGTCTCCAGCTTCTCTTGCTCGTTGTTATTGGCGTAACTGTTTTTTTCCGCGTTATTCCCCTCGAGCTGCAGAAGCGGATAATCAACAGAGCCATCACTCTGAAGAAGATGGATCTGCTTTTCATCTACTGTGGTTTCTACCTGGGGGCGGTGATACTGGCCGGAGGGTTGAAATACCTTATCAATGTTCTCCAGGGGTACCTTGGCGAGAAGCTTCTCTATGAGATCCGCAGTGAACTCTACCAGCATGTTCTCCGTTTGCCCCTTCCTTTCTTTCGCCGCACTCCCCCGGGAATGGTAATCACTTCCCTCACCTCGGAACTGAACGGAGTCGGCGACTTCCTGGGCAGCGCCATTGCAGTACCGGTAATCAATGTCCTTACCCTGTGCACCTTTGCCGGTTACCTGTTCTATCTCAATCCCCTGCTGGCTCTCTTGAGCTTTGCCATCTACCCCCTTGAAATTGCCATCATACCCATGCTGCAGAACCGACTAAACCGGCTCAATCAGGAGCGCATCGACGTAGCCCGCTCCCTGAGCAATACCATAGGCGAGGCAATCGCGGGAATCCGGGAAATTCAGGCACACGGGGGATATCCCATCGAGAGGAAAAAGTTCGAAGGCTTCATTGCCACGGTGTTCTCTCTGCGTCAGCGGATGAACATTATCAACTACGGCATCAAGTTCAGCAACAACTTCTTTCAGAACTTTGGGCCATTCATACTCTTTCTCCTGGGGGGCTACCTGGCCATGACCGGGCGCTTTGATTTGGGCGCCCTCGTCGCCTTTCTCTCCGCCTATGAAAAGCTGTACGACCCCTGGAAAGAACTGATGAACTATTATCAGGATTTTCAGGACAGCCGGATCAGATATAGGAGGGTAATGGACTACTTTGATGCTGAACCAGAATTCCCTCTGGCCCCAACAGATCGCGAGCCTTATGAACTTAGAGGCAGAATTGAGGTAAAAGACCTCGACTACGTGGTTGAAGGGCAGGTACAGTTGCTGGATGGAATTTCACTCCACCTTGAACCGGGCGAGCAGCTGGCGCTGGTCGGCTTCTCTGGTAGTGGAAAAAGCACACTGGCGCTGGTTCTGGGCCAACTGTATTCCTACGACAAGGGTCATGTTCTGCTTGATGATAAGGAGTTGAAAACCCTGACGAAAATGGATGTTAGTCGAAATATTGGCTTTGTGACCCAGCAGCCTTTCATCTTCGATGGCACCATTCGTGAGAACCTCCTCTATGCCTGCACCTCCCTGCTTGCGACAGGTGGTCCTGGTGAGAAAGAATCCTTGCCAGACCGCGAGCAGATTCTCAACTTGGTGCGTGAAGTGGGGCTGGAAGAGGACATCCTTCGTTTCGGTCTTAATGCAGTGGTGGCAGAGGACCGGCAAGAATCTCTGGCTCCACTCTTGATCAAGCTCAGAGAACGCTTCCAACGCCAGTGGAGAAGCGATGTTGCCGACATGGTTGAGTTTTTCGACGTAACGCGCTTTCTCTATCATCGTACCATTTACGGGAACATAATATTTGGCGATCCCGAGCGCGAGGAGTACAAACTGGACAATTTGCCGAAAAATCCTGTCTTTCTCAAGCTTCTCACGGATACCGGTCTGTATGAACCGCTTCTCGATCTTGGGAGAAAACTTCTGGAGCAGAGCGTGATGTTGTCGAAGGATTTGGGACAGGATCTTGTCCTCATGGAGGATATTCCCATAGCTCCGGATCAGTTCGAACATTACCGGGAGCTGGTACGTCGAATGTACGGTGAACAGCTGAATCAGTTGACAGGGCGAGACAATGAACTGGTGCTCCGCTTGGCTTTACAGTTCATACCCGCAGAACATGATATTGTGGCTCTGCCCGTTCCCCTTGAAGAAAAGATCCTGGAGGTTCGGCATAAGTTCATTGAGGAGATTGGAGGAAAAGACTTGCTTCAGTGTCAATTCGGTGAAGAGGGAGATATACCGGCTGAGATCAAAGCGAAAACTGACAAAGGAGAAACCGTCGACTTTTCCATCTACTGCCCCTCGCAATACCTGTACACAAAGAGCGTGCTCGACAATATCCTCTTCGTTCGGGTACAAAGGGATCAGCCCGGGGCAACGGAGAAGATGCAGCAACTGGTTGTGAAGCTCCTGGAAGAGGAAAAACTCCTGGATGAGGTGCTGGACATCGGCCTGGACTTCCAGGTGGGGAGTAAGGGGGATCGACTATCAGGTGGGCAGAAACAGAAGGTAGCCATAGTGCGAGCTCTCCTTAAAAAAGCACCAATTCTCATATTGGACGAAGCCACCGCCAGTCTCGACAATACCTCGCAGGCACGCATCCAGCATATGCTCGAGACCGATCTCAAAGGAAAGTGCACGGTGGTGGCGGTGGTGCACCGGTTGGATACGGTGGCTGCTTACGACCGAATTGCTGTGCTGAAAGCCGGGAGGATTGTGGAGATGGGTCAATACGACCAACTAATGGCGGCAAAGTCCATTTTCTACGGCCTCAGACAGGCATCTGCGGCAAC
>CBFDBW010000345.1:0-3627 GCA_965603145.1 uncultured Syntrophobacterales bacterium | reverse complement strand
GCCTCGGGAATAATCCATTCAACGCCGTGCTGGTTGGATGGGCCGTAGCGAGAATTTCCTTCCCGGCTCAAATGACAACCTGGATCATGCCGGAGCCGCTGTTCGGTTTGGAAGCGGGAGGCTATATCGAATATCCACCTCTGGATGTAATCAGGGTGGATGGTGTCGAGACTCTTATTGACCTGCCCTGGCTGGATTTGTTTATAGGAAACGTACCGGGAACCATCGGTACGGTTTGCGTGGCTGCCGTACTCATTGGCGGCATCTATCTTCTGGCCCGCCGGATCATCACCTGGCACATCCCGGTAAGCTTCCTTGCTTCTGCCTGGCTCTTCGGCCTGATCTTCTGGCTTATCGATCCGGAAGTGTATGCCAACCCTACCATCTATCTTTTGAGCGGCTGGATGGTGTTGGGAGCCTTTTTCCTGGCTACTGATAAAGGTACGGTGCCGGTGACTGCGCCAGGGATGATCATTTTCGGCATTGGTTGCGGCTTGATTACCATGATTATTCGTTATTGGGGTGCATTTGTGGATGGTGTGGCATTCGCCATATTGCTCATGAATGCTCTCACCCCGCTACTGGACCGGGTGCGACCCCGGGTCTATGGGAGGGTAAAGAAAGTTGCGTGATCTAATAAAAATGGTAGTGGTTTTATTGGTGATCTGCACCACCTCGGGTGTAGTGTTGTCCTATGTAAACGAGGCTACAAAAGCGCCCAGGGAGTATCAGTACATCAAGTTCGTACAAGAGCCTTCCATAAAGGCGGTGCTGAGCGACTATGACAACGACCCCGTCAAAGAGCGGATCAAATTGGCTGTGGGGGAGGATGAGGAAGGCAACCCCATAGAGCTAGTTGTGTTTCCGGCCAAAAAAGGCGGGAAAACTCAAGCAATAGCCTACAGTGCTGCGGCCAAAGGTTATCATGACCTGATCGAGGTGATGGTGGGAGTCGACCCAGAGGGCAAGCTCACCGGCATAAGCATTATGACTCATACCGAAACCCCCGGTTTGGGCGCCCGCATTGTCGAGCCCGATTTCACAGATCAATTTGCCGGCTTGGACCTGGAGACAACGAAACTTTCTGCCGAGGGCGGAAAGGTTGATACTCTCAGCGGCGCCACTTTCTCCACCGTGGGCGTGATTACCGCTGTTGGTGCTGCCCTGGAGCAGTTTCCCCAAATCAAGAAGGAGACCTTCTAGCCATGAGTGTGGTCAAAGAATTTACCAAAGGATTTTGGCAGGAACTCCCCCCTTTCCGGCTAGTGCTGGGCCTCTGCCCAACGCTGGCAGTTACCACCATGGCCGAGAACGGCTTGGGAATGGGATTAGCCACTACCTTCGTCCTGGTCTTCTCCAACCTGATTGTCTCCATACTGAGAAAGCTCATTCCTGGCAAGGTAAGAATTGCCTCCTACATTGTGGTCATCGCCTCTTTCGTGGTCATGGCGGAATTGCTTCTGCAGGCATACTGGTATCCCATGTACAAGGCATTGGGAATCTTCGTTCCACTGATTGTGGTCAACTGCATCATCCTGGGACGGGCAGAAGCCTTCGCCTCCAAGAATCCGATTATCCTCTCTCTGGCAGACGGTCTCGGGATCGGACTGGGTTTTACTATCTCTCTCACCGTCTTGGGCGGTATTCGGGAGATATTGGGAAGCGGAAAACTTTTTGGCGCAGCAGTAATGTGGTCTTCATTTGAGCCCCTGGGATTCATGGTCAAGGCACCTGGGGCCTTCGTTTGTCTGGGATTTCTGCTTGGTCTGATGAATATAATCAGCCGGAGGAGGCCAGCACATTAGGAGACGGAATACTGGAATAACGGATGGTTGGAATGCTCGGAAATTTGGCATGGGGCATAGAAAACATCTAGCTGACAGCTGGCGGCAGGCAGCCGTAAATGTTCAATAATCAACAGTTAGGGCAGAAATTAGTCCGTTTACCGTTCACCGTTTACTGTTTACCAAAAGCTATGCGCTATGCGCTATGCGCTTTGCGTCCTGAAAGGATTAAGTGCAATGGGTGATTATCTACTCCTAATTGTCAGTGCCATTCTGGTCAGCAACATCGTCCTGGCCCGCTATCTGGGAAACTGCCCTTTCTTAGGTGTTTCCCAGAAGATGGATACTGCCGTCGGCATGGGAATGGCGGTCATTTTTGTGGTAACCCTTGCCGGCATGATCACCTGGGTAGTTCAGTACGCCATCCTGAATCCTCTGGGCTTGGAATACTTGCGGACCATTGCTTTTATCTTGGTCATTGCCTCGCTGGTCCAGCTTGTGGAGATGTTTTTGCAGAAGTCGGTACCTGCATTGTACAAAGCGCTGGGCATATTTCTTCCCCTGATTACTACCAATTGTGCGGTTTTGGGAATTGCCATTATTAATATTCAGGAAGAATTCAACTTTATGCAGACGGTGGTCTTTTCATTTGCTTCAGCGGTGGGCTTTTCCCTAGCCATGGTGCTGCTCGCCAGTCTTCGAGAAAGATTCCCCACGGCCAGAATTCCCAGTCCCTTTGCCGGCATGCCCATTGCCATGATAACGGTCGGACTGCTGGCCTTGGCTTTTTTGGGTTTCACCGGCTTGACGGGTTAGGAGGCTGCAGCAACAAAGACATCGCAATATTAACACCTTACTATACTTGATTTAGGAGATGTGAGTATGCTCGCTGCGGGTTTGGCTATAGGGGGTCTTGGTCTGCTGGCTGGTGTAGGACTGGCTGTGGCCTCCAAGGTATTCTATGTTTACGTGGATCCTCAGATCATTGAGGTTGAGGAGGCACTGCCTGGTGCCAACTGTGGCGGCTGCGGACTTCCCGGCTGCAGCTCCGCGGCCCAGGCTATCGTAGTCGGCCACTTGGCTCCTAACGCCTGTGTGGGGGGCGGAGCTGACGTGCACGAAAAGGTGGCAGAAATCCTCGGCGTTGAAGTAGAGCTCAAAGAGCCGGAGATCGCCCAGATTGGCTGCCGCTACAGTGTTGCCAAGGCCGATATCAAATATCTCTACGATGGGGTCAATGACTGCCGGGCCGCCATGCTCCTCCATGGTGGGGCCAAGGAATGTCCCATCGGCTGTATCGGTCTGGGATCATGCATCAGTGTCTGTCCTTTTGGCGCTCTCTCCATGGGAGATGACGGCCTGCCCGTTGTCCACGAGAACATTTGTACCGGCTGTGGTACCTGCGTGCGTACCTGCCCCAAGGGAATCATCTCTCTCACTTCGGTATCTAACCGCATTTTGGGCGAATTCACCACCGACGAATGCACGGCTCCGTGCCAAAGGACCTGCCCGGCCGGGATCAACATCCCCGAACAACTCCAGCAAACAGCCAGGGGAAATTACCTTGAGGCCCTGCGGGTAATCAAAGAAAGAAACCCCCTGCCGCTGGTCTGCGGCAGGATTTGCCCCCATCCCTGTGAATTCGAGTGTCGCCGTAACCTGGAAGATGAACCGGTGGCCATCAACTATCTGAAACGTTTTGTGGCCGATTATGAAAGAGAAAGTGGTCAACGGCTGGAGCTTTTCAAGGCCCCTGAAACCGGCCGCCGCCTGGCGGTTGTGGGCGGCGGGGCAGAAGGCTTGACTGCCGCCTGCTTCCTGGCCCGCTTGGGTCATTCGCCCA
>CBFDBW010000344.1:0-3630 GCA_965603145.1 uncultured Syntrophobacterales bacterium | reverse complement strand
CTTCTCTCGCAGATCTGTAGCCGAAATAAAAAGCGAAATCGATGAAATCGGTGAGATTATTGAGGATATTCAGAGGATTTCGAAGAAACTTGGCTTCGGGGGGAAGATTACAGGAACAGTGATTTCCCATATCTATCCTAGTAGAGATCACGCCCTTATCTATCGCCAGATAGCTCACTGGTTACACTTCGGAGAGGGAAGCGTTTTTTTGCAGGATGCCAACAGCCTGATAATGAGGCCTGAGGATCTGGCAGAGCTTCTTCATTATTTGCGTGAGACAATTCCTGGAATTCGTAGGATAACCAGCTACGCTCGGTCCAGAACCTTGGCCCGGCGGACTTTGGAGCAGATGGTGATGCTGCGCGAGGCTGGTCTGGACCGCATACATATCGGCATGGAGAGCGGTTATGATCCCGTGCTGAGTTTTATGCAAAAAGGGAGTACGGCGGCGGAACATGTCAAGGCGGGTTGTCTTGTTAAAGAGGCCTCCATCTCCCTGTCGGAGTACGTGATGCCAGGCCTTGGGGGGAAACTCTGGTGGCGGGAGCATGCCCTGGCTACAGCAGACGTGCTGAACCAGATCAATGCTGATTTTATCAGGCTCCGCTCTCTGCGGGTTCCCGCGTCTGCTCCCCTTTCCGAGAAAATTGAAACCGGCGAGATGGAACTCCTCGACGATGACGGCGTGGTGCGAGAGATCCGTCTTTTCATAGAACATCTGGATGGTATCACCTCAACGGTCGCTTCGGATCACATCATGAACCTGTTGGAAGAGATATCTGGAACTCTGCCAGACGACAAAGAGAAGATGTTGTCTGTGGCCGATCGCTACTTGGCCCTGCCAGAAAGGGAACGACTCATTTACAAAGTGGGAAGATGGGGAGGAGCGTACAGGAGCTTGGACGACTTGGAAGACTCTGTTCTTCGAGCCAAGATTGAGAACGTGATACATCAATGGAATGTGGAGACAACTGGACAACTAGACGAGATGATTAAAGAAATGGCCGATCAGTATATCTAGTCGCAAAGCGCGACGCTTTGCGGAGGAGGGCAGGATGTCGGGCGAGACGGGAAGTCTGGTAGGGGAAGGATCAAATCATTCTCGTCTCGCCAGTCTCGCTTGAAATGCGCTTTGCGAACTTAAGAGTTGCCTTTGAGGTAAAACTGCGATATATAGCGCGGTGTCGCACTGGGAAGGCCAGGCGATGAGCGTCAAGAGAAGAGAGAGGAAAGATTACCGACCAGTAATTATGGGAATTCGAGTACCTGACAACATAGCCACCTTAAAACCCTACCCACCAGGAAAACCCCTCGAAGAACTAGAACGTGAATACGGTATTAAAGATTCCATCAAACTTGCCTCCAATGAAAACCCACTGGGAGCATCCCCGCTGGCTCTAGAAGCCATTCGCAACCACTTGAAGAACGTGCGCCGCTATCCTGATGGGAGCGGCTACTACCTCAGAAAGCGATTGAGTCAGAGATTAGAGGTGGAGGAGTCCTCGATTGTACTGGGCAACGGTTCAAATGAAATCATCGATCTACTCATTCGCACCTTTGTCCAGCCTGGCGAGGACGTGTTGATGTCAGAGCCCACCTTTCTCGTCTACCGTCTTATGACGCAGGCAGTGGGGGGGCGTCCTGTTCAGGTGGTTCAGAAAGCGTTTGCCCATGATCTGGAAGCCATGGCAGAGGCTTTTACCCCACAAACCAGACTCGTGTTTTTGGACAATCCCAACAATCCAAGCGGTACGGTCATTGGTCGAAAGGAATTTGAAACTTTTATAGACCGGGTTCCAGATGATGTACTCATCGTCCTTGATGAGGCCTATATAGAATTTGCCAACCCAGAGCAGACCATTACTGGTCTAGAGTATCTGAGTGGTTCGCCACCGGTGATCAGCCTTCGAACTTTCTCCAAAGCCTATGGCCTTGCGGGACTTCGGGTTGGATACGGAGTCATGCCTCCGGAGGTGGCGGATTATGTTAATCGCGTGCGCCAACCCTTCAATGTTAATAGTTTGGCCCAGGTGGCGGCCCTGGCCGCCCTGGATGACGAACAGTTTTTGCAGGAGACTCAGAAAGTCGTGCGGGGAGGATTGGCCTTCCTGTATAAGGAGCTGGCGGAGATGCAGATACGCACTCTTCCGACGCAAACAAATTTTTTCCTGATAGAAATCGGCTACGACGGGAGACAGGTTTACGAGGCTATGCTGCGACGAGGAGTGATCGTCAGGGCCATGAATGCATACGGTTTAGACAATTTCATTCGGATTTCAGTGGGGCGACCCGAGGAGAATCAGAGGTTCCTTGGCGCTCTCAGGGAAGTTATGGCGGAGATGAAGTCAACCAATGATAATACTTAGTAGAGCACTAAGAATTTCGTGCTTCGGATTTCGAATTTATTATTGACTATGGATCTGGCGAATATCGCGAGGTAGGCGTTGGAGATAAGGTTATCTGTGACTCGAGAGCCTAGAAAGTTGGTAATAACAATTGACGGTCCCGCCGGGGCCGGCAAGAGCACCGTGAGTAAACTTCTGGCCAAGCGACTTGGCTACATTTACGTGGACACCGGTGCCATGTATCGAGCTGTTGCCGTGCTTGGGCGAGACAGTGAGCACGCGGATCCTCTGGACGAGTCGGCGCTAGAGGAAATCTGCCTGGGACTTGACTTGCAGTTTGTCCACAAAGACGGCACCTTACATTTGCTGGCCAACGGACAGGATGTCACGACAGAAATTCGCAGGCCAGAGATCAGTTCACTGGCCTCAGCCGTATCCGCCCAGGCGGTGGTACGGGCGCGGCTCTCAGAGATTCAGCGGAGCATGGGGTCAGCCGGTGGCGTGGTTTTAGAGGGTCGTGATATGGGCACAGTGGTTTTTCCCGACGCTGACGTCAAGTTCTTTCTGGATGCTCATCCTGAGATTCGCAGTAAGAGACGATATTTGGAATTGGAGGTCAAGGGAGAGAAGACGACCCCTGAGGAAGTTTGTCAACAGATGGTTGAGCGGGATCGGAACGATAGCAGTCGGGAGCTGGCACCTCTCAAGCCGGCAGCAGACGCCATTGTGGTGGATTCCAGCAATTCACAAATTGGAGAGGTCGTGGAGCTAATGCTCGACCACATCGAGGCAAAGGGGAAAGCGGTTGGATAGTAATAGTCTTTCACCACAAAGTGCACAAAGATCACGAACAAAATTTCCACAATGATATTGATCTCTTTGTTTTCTCTGTGTTCTTTGTGGTTTACTTACGTTGTTGGCAAACTGATAAAAATTAGTTTTCAGCAAAAGCCCTTTGATGTCCAATGATAGATGTGAAACGAGTGATGAGAAATGACCGGGAAATGGTTTGTAATTCACTGTTGTTTCTGTTATACAGGTACAACCTTTCACTCGGGATCCTTAATGACAAACCGGGTGAAATTGAGAGAGGACCAGGAGAAAAAGGTAAAGAGAGTTCAAATTAGGCATGGGGGTAATCGGTTAATGGTAAAAAAAGAACAAAACCATCAAGAAGAGACTGTGGGAATGACCGAGGAGCAAGAAGGTCAGTTGGAAGAGACTGAGGCAACCGCTGGAGAAGAGGCTGAGGTCCAAGAGGTTGAAGAGCAAACCTCGGAAACTG
>CBFDBW010000343.1:0-3635 GCA_965603145.1 uncultured Syntrophobacterales bacterium | reverse complement strand
CCAGCAATATCATGTTTTCTCGAAGACTAAGATAAACCGCCTCACCAAGTCAATAGAAATCGGTCTTCAAAATCATCTCAAATTTCGCATTTTCCCCTTTCTCTACCCACAGACCATTCACCCTTAATTCCCGTGTTGTCGTATTTGGTAGCATCCTCAAATGCAAGCTTACGTGCCATAGTCTGGAATCACGATCATCAAGATTTCATTGCACATTAAGTTTGGTAATCGAAACTATAGCAAATTTGGGAAATAGGGTCAAATCACCTGGAGAGTGTTCAGCTGGCTCCAGAGCCATCGTTGTCAATCGGTGTTTTGGACAAGAATCATGCTGTTACATAAAGACCTCTTCCCCCACTTTTGATTTTACCCCGACTCTTTAAGCTGTTAATAACATTCCATATTTTCCTCTCCTCAAAGCCTGTCTTCTTTTTCAAAGTGGCCATATCAATACCCTTCTTGCTCCTCATGATAAGTGCCATGGTAGTATCAAAGCGTTAGCCCGAAGTCCCCGTGTTTCAAGGCCTGATCCCAAGTTCATTTCTCTGTGCTCATCCACCTATGGGAGGCACCTGGACAACGCTTGATCTTTTGATCGTTGATAGGTTAGGGCAGCCAACAGCCGTCATTGTCCTAGACAGCTCTGCTGTGATCTGATTGACCAGGAGTTCAACTCCAGACGAGCCATCCGCCGTGAAGGCAAGTACCATAGACCAGCCAAACCCCACGGCTTTGGCACCAAAAGCCAGCGCTTTAAGAACATCGTTACCAGTTTTGAAACCGCTGTCCACCAGTACCGTCAATTTCTTGCCCACACTATCAACAATTCTGGGAAGAGCTATCATTGAAGGAAGTCCAAAAAGGAGAGAATTGGCGGCGTGATTGCTGACCACTATGGCAGAGGCCCCTATTTCTACAGCTTTTTGGGCGTCACTAATACTGAGCACACCCTTTATGATAAACGGTAGCTTGCTTTGGGATATTAATTGTCTTAGCTCATCGCTACGCTGAGGTCCGCGTATCTCTGTGCCGTCAACCCTATCACCCCTCAACCGTCCCAGAGAGTGATCGATGTCCATGCCCACAGCCACGCAGCCCCGGCTCTCTGCATCACGAACCTTCTCATAGATTAATTCAGTTTTTCGATATGGTTTTACTATCTTGACAATAGGGGCTCCGGTGTCAATGGCATTTTGGAGCTCAGCAGAACCACCGATGCCGAGCATCATCAAAGAGCCGGCATTACCTATGCCTCTGGCTATATCAACCAGGCAATTCTCTGGCATAAACGGTAGCATGGAGAGGGCTGAGCAAAGCGCTGGTGTTTTCAGTTTTCTGCCAAAGAGAGTGAGACTTGTATCTGCCTCAACCGGATCGAAAAATGTGGGCTCAAAAAACAGGGAATCCAGATATTTCCGGTTTTCCTTACTCGATGCGCCGATATCACTGTCCGGGGGAAACGTCAAGCTAACCCCCATTTTTTCCAAGTTTTCTTTACCCTTGGCGTAGATCTCGGATATCGTACGTTGCTCTTCACTCATTTTTTGTCTCCTTTCCTATTTGATAAAGATTCACTTTTTGTGGGAAGGAGTATAGGGGAACTACGGTTGTGTGTCAATTACGATGGCTCGCATGGTGTCTTGGCTAAATCTCTATAAATCCTAGAAAATGATAGTGGTGAGTCTATGGAATGATTTGCCTTGGTTCTGTAATGTTTTCCAGGTGGGAAAAGTATAGATTTGTATCACAATAGTAAAGTTTTTTGGCCTTTTGTTTTTGCACAATTATAGTAGTATTGGAAACATCAACCGCTTTTTCCTGCCTGTGTTTGAAGTGAATTTTTCATATTACAATTGCTAATAGGGAGTTCAACAATTCGCCTTGTTTTCTTGGTAATACCTATCCAAATGCTCTTTGGTGATGTTTCAGTCAAAGGCGGATGCAACCGTTTGTGCCGCTGCCGGAATTAGTCTCGGTTTTTCGTCTTCAAGTTTAGCGGCCAGTAGAGCCTCCGAGAAGCTGACTTCTTGGTCGGGATTAGAAAGCGCGCTGTTTTGCAGAACTGTGCTAACTTACAGAGGCCTTTTGGAGACAATATACCCAGGGAAGCACGGCTATGTCGCATTAGGCCTAGCCAGAGAGACATCCAGCTGGACCATTAACTCACCACAGCTTATCGTGTTAGAGCAGGCTCAGGTCACATTGTGTACAAAGTGCGGGGGCATGGCTACATAGCTGATAGAGCAATCCTTACCAAGAAGCCTCTCTGCCTCAGCAATGGCCTCCTCCACGGTAGCAAAGGGCTCAAAGCCCATGAGCCTGGCTACTTTGAAGTCCTGCGCCCCTGCCAGGAAAGCCTTGCCCAGGTGCCTCAGGGGATAGGCACCCTGTCCCCAGAGGATGAGGGGATGCACCCCGTGAAAGCTATAGCGATACCGGTAGTTGTGGACAAACTCGGGGCGATGGGCATAGTCCTCGGCAAAAGTATCCCAAATCTCAAAAGGGTCCTGCATCCTGGGCAGTATCTCCTCGTACATGCTTATATAGGAAGGAAAGTGAATGTCGTCGAAGACGGGCTCACAGGGGTGGACAAAGATGGCAATACCCCCCTCTCGCACCAGGGGTTTCCCCTGGAACATCCCAAAGGCATAGGAGAGGGCTGTATTACGCACCAGGATAGGATTCATGATGGAGTAGTTGGAGTAGGGGTCCATATAGGTCGATAGGCCATAGATGGCCACATCGGACTGTCCCTCAACATCTGTCACCAGTTGTTTTTGCAGCACCTCGATGGTCTTCTCATGGACATCCGGGATATTGCCAGCAAACACGGCACCTGTCTCCACCGGTGTTTTGCTCGTGGGCACTGATTCAATGGTGAGGATACGCTGTCCCTTCTTGGCCAGGTCAGCAGCTACCACATCACCCATCTCCCAGAGCAGCTTCTGGAAGGAGGAACGCTTGGGGTCCATCACCGACTTGCCGCTTGCCAGGGGGAAAGGGCGATGATGCTGCCTTATACTGCGGTAGCTGGAAAGACCCACCGTTATCGATTTCCAACCGCCGTTAAAGTGCGATGCATTTACATTGACATAGATCAGCTGATCCGATTCGGTAACCGCTCTGCTTACCTCTACGAGCATACCGCGCTGGGTCTCACCCAGACAGACTATATCTTCTTTATCCTCGGCATCGTGGCAGCGGAGTCTGTGGGGAGGAAAGGAAAACACGATATCGTTGCCCAGAATGCTGGACAGTTCCCTGCGGGTCCAATGGCGATGCAGACCACAGGCAACAATGATTTGGATATTATGCCTGGAGACACTCAGTTCATCCAACTCCTGGAGCAGAACCTTGATAGCAGTCTCCCTGAAATCCGGTTGTTTGGCGGGCGCATGCGGTATACAGACATCGTCACACGCGATGGTAACCTTGGACTCAGCACCCACCCGCTTGGCCAGTGGATCATGCGCTATAGGAGAACTTAAGACCTCCCTCACCGCCTCTGCTGTATCGGGTAGAGCTGGCAGCGATGGTGGGGCTTTTATTATCCGGGTCCGCTGTGGGAGTTTTGCCTCAATGAATCCGTTGCCATAAGCTATTATATGAGTTTGTCCTTTTGACATGGTTGACCC
>CBFDBW010000342.1:0-3636 GCA_965603145.1 uncultured Syntrophobacterales bacterium | reverse complement strand
TTGGACCAGGAACCGAGGGAACGTAGGGGTGGGGTTTATCCCCACCCGCAATTGATCACTGTGTTCGAAAGGTCGCATCGGGATGGCATCGCCAACCAGACCCTAAAAATAGAGCTTAAACTCCATGAAATAGAAGTCAGGGAAGGTGCCGAACTCACTCTGGAGCTGCGGCTGTCCGGTGGAACTTTGTTCAGGGCGGTCACCAAAATTGATACTGGCTCCAACGAGGACTTCGGTGTTGTCCGATGGCGACCAGGTCAAGATGGGTTGAATCTGGCCGGAAGGATCTTCCCATGAGTAAAGCGCAGTCAGTTGACCGGTAATGATGGGTAGAAACTCATAGCTGACAAGAAGACCGCTTAAGTGCTTGCTCATTTGAAGACTGGAGCCGCTCCTGGATCTAACAAAAGACTCGTCGAGGTCATCGGACTCACCAGCACCGTTGTAGAAGTACTCGATTTCCACGGTAAGCGTGTTGTCAAAGCGATGGCCGAAACCTACCACAGCAGTAAAGGCGTCTTCCACCAGATCTCCTTGCAGTGGGGCAGGAAGGGGTTCGCTATCCCGAGCCCAGAAGTAGGAAGTCTCGGCCCGGGCTTCAATGGGTCCGATCTCACCCACCAAACCGGAACCGAGTTGGTAGCCACCGTAGATCTTGCCACCCTGGAGGGCCAAGTCCCAGCCCTTCAAGGTGGTGAACACCCTGCCAAGCAAGGCTGAGCCGTACCACGATGCATTCAAAGTCCCATTATCAATGAACTCTCCAGAGGAGTCTAGTTCCCGGCCAGCAACGGTAATGAGATTAATGCCAGTGAAAGAACCTAATGGAATGTCAACTCGCAAGGCATCAACTCCAGCTTTGTAATCGCGGTCAAACTGTCTGGGGTCGAAAGGTAAGAATATGTCGAGCGGATTCCAAAAGTAGGCTTTACCAAAGGTTAGGGCTTGGCGACCGACGGTGATGTCAGCCCAGGACAAAGCGCTCTTGGTGTTGAACCGGTCAAGCCACAAGCTGGCTACACTGTTATCACTTTCGTGCCAATCCCAGGTAGCGTCCAAAGCTCTATATCGCCGGTCCGCTCCACTCGTACCAAAAATGGGTGATTCCGTTCCATCTCCGGCCGAGGAGTAGGTGTAGGACTGAATCCCGTGGACTTCATATGAGAGCTGCTCGGTGGGCCTGCCCCCTGCTATGAGTCGCAGAAGGTTCTGGGAAAACTGATCGGTGTTTTTATCCCCGAAAAAGGGTTCGAAGCCGTAGTTATCTACGAGAGCATTGGTGGTGCTTAGTCTGCCGTCCAGGCCAAAATCGGATTCTGTATCACCCATCAGGGCCCAAGCCGAGCAAGGATTCAGCGCCACGGTCACCATGAATAGAGCAGCAACCAGCAGCAGTTTGCGGTTTGCGGAAAACAGCTGACCCATTTCCAGATACCCGCTACCTCAAAACGATTAATTAGCCGCAGACCCACGCAGACTCTTTAGCCGAGCGACCTGCTCGGCTAAAGGGTGTCATCGCTTCGCGATAGACTGAGAGCGATCTCCAGACCTTGAGTTACCCTGGATGGCGCAATCTGTGACCAAGTTAGCGAACTCGGATCGCCGGTGCAATTGCCCGCAGGGCTGCACTTTTCCTCTGCCGCTGTCGGCAGAGGAAAAAGTCTGTGTCTGTCTGCGTGGGTCTGCGGTTAATCCCATTTATCAGTTTGGACTCCATTGTTGAGGATGACACCGTCTTCCAGTTGCAAGAGCCGGCGCGCTCGCTTCATTACACCTTCTTCATGGGTAGAGAAGAAAAAAGTCACTCCTTTTTCTTCATTCAGCCGGTGCATGAGATCCAGGAGAGCCATACCGGTCTTGGAGTCCACATTGGCAGTGGGTTCATCTGCCAGCACCAGTGCCGGTTCCGAAACTATGGCCCGGGCAATGGCCACCCGTTGCTGTTGGCCCCCACTCAGTTGCCGTGGGAAGCGATTCTCCAACCCCTCCAGTCCCACCTCCGCGAGCACTTCCCTCACCCGCGCTCTCCGTTCAGTAGTGGGGATACCCTGGAGCATAAGGACGTACTCAGCATTCTCCAAAGCGGTCAGCACCGGAATGAGATTGTAACTCTGAAAAATGAAACCAAGACGATCTCGCCGTAACAGGCCCAATTCAGTATTTGATAGGTCACTGATTTCTCGACCGTCAACTTCGACTCGCCCGGAAGTTGGACGGTCAAGGCCGCCCATTATGTTAAGCAAGGTGCTCTTGCCAGAGCCTGAAGGCCCGGCCATGGCCGTGAACTCTCCAGCTTCAATGACAAGGTTAACCCCACGCAAGGCGTGGGTGAGGGCCTGTCCCTGTCCGTAGTCTTTGGTCACCTCTTGCAGGTTAACTATGGTCGCCATAATTTCCCCTATCGCAGTTGATCAACTATTGAGAGACGGGTAGCGCGGCGCATCGGAATGAGACTTAGGATTAATGTAGCTCCAAAGACAAGCCCCGCCGTACCCAAGAGCAGTCCTGTAGTTACCCGAGCATGCATCTTGGCGCTAATGGCAAAGCCCGAAATGGTAAATCCTTCTTCAAGGAGAGATCTCAGATCTATACCCCATTCTTGTGCTGCCCAAGCCGCAAGTCCACCAACGAGCAGACCGAGTGCACAGCCAATGAGCCCCAAATAGGCCGACTCCATGAGAATCTGCAGTCTTAGTTGAACGGGTTTTGTACCCAAGGCCAACAAAACCGCAAACTCCCGTTCTCGTTCCAGCACAGACATAAGAATGGTGTTGAAGATGGTAAAGAGAATCAAAAAGATCAGGATTGCCTGGAAAATCAAGTTTGAACCTTTGTCCAATTTTATGTAGGAGGCGATTTCCGGTATTACTTCCTGCCAGGGAAGGACGGCAATATCTTGCTCAGCCACCATCAGCCTAGCCTCCCGCAAAATTAACTCCTGCGCTTCGGGAATTCTCAAGACCACACCCAACTGGGTAGCACTTTCCTCAGGAAGAACGAAAAGGCGCCGAGCAAAATCTATTGGAGCCTGGATGAAATATCCGTCAATTTCCACCGAGCCTGTCTCAAAGATCCCCCTGACCCTGCACAGTTCATCCACCAGATTGCCGGTTGCGTCGTTGGTGGTGATAACCATCTTTTTTCCCACTGCCAGCTTCAAGCGCTTGGCAAGCTCACTACCGATTACAACCCATGGACCATCATCGTCATGCAAATATCTTCCGGCTACGATGTGGCGAACTAAGGGCGAGGTATCCAGTTCTACTGAGGGTTCTATCCCCATCAAGGTAGCGCTAACGTCGCCCGAAGCGGATCGGGCTATGCCTTGGCCCATAATAATCAGCTTCGTCCTCTCAACCTGGGGCAATCTTTCAATTTGGGACCGGAGAGATTCTGGGGTCTTGACCCAAAGATCGACAGCAGGGGCATCGCGATAGCCTGGGTTTTCCATGGTGATGTGACCAGCTTGCATTCGAACGACTTGGTCTATTAACTGGGCATAAACGCCCTCGCCAATGGCAATAAAAAACACTGTGCAGGCCAGACCAAAACCGATGGAAAGAACGGTAATCAATGTCCGTCGCCTGTTCCGCCAAATGCTACGCCAAGCCAAACGAGGGATCATGGGGTTTTCCT
>CBFDBW010000341.1:0-3636 GCA_965603145.1 uncultured Syntrophobacterales bacterium | reverse complement strand
TCCAGATCCCGGTCATCGCTGTCACTACCTATGCGTTGAGCGGAGATGATGTCAAGGCATTTGAGGCTGGCTGTGCTGCTTACGTCTCGAAGCCGTTCAGCCCGCGTGAGCTCCTGGCGAAAATCCGCGAATATGTACCATAGGTGATTGAAGAGGGAGGCATTGTGAGAACGCCACCACTGATCCTGATCGTGGACGACAACCCCACGAACCTGGATATCCTCCAGGCTCGCCTTGCTGCCCACAACTACGAGATCATCACAGCGGCAGACGGCGAAGCGGGGCTGGCCATGGCCAGAGAGAAGCAGCCGGACCTGATCCTGCTTGACATCATGATGCCCAAGATGGACGGCATTGAGGTCTGTAAACATATAAGAGCAGACACGTCCCTGCCATTCATGCCGATCATCATGGTCACTGCCAAAGCGGATTCGAAAGACGTCGTTGCCGGTCTGGAGGCAGGTGGCGACGAATACCTGACCAAGCCCGTGGATCATGCCGCGCTGGTGGCCAGAGTGAAGTCGATGCTGCGGATCAAGGAGCTTCACGACACGGTCCGGGAACAAGCGACTCGACTAGAGGAGCAGTCGGCTCAGCTTGCGGACTGGAACCGGACGCTCGAGCAACAGGTTGCCGAGCAACTCGCCGAACTGGAGCGAGTCGGGCGGTTAAAGCGCTTTCTCTCCCCCCAGCTCACTGAGCTTATCATCTCCTCGGGAGACGAGGGACTTCTTGAGAGCCACCGACGTGAGGTAACTGTCGTATTTTTGGATTTGCGCGGCTTCACCACCTTCTCGGACTACGCCGAGCCCGAGGAGGTCATCGGGTTCCTAAGGAGCTATCATACGGAAATGGGCAAACTGATCTTTCAGTTTGAAGGAACGCTAGAGCACTTTGCCGGAGACGGAATCATGGTCTTCTTCAATGATCCGATTCCTCATGAGGACCACACAGAAAAGGCGGTGCGCATGGCCATGGAAATGCAAGCCAGAGTGAAAGACCTCCGCCCGGGATGGCTCAAAAAAGGCTATGATTTGGATTTGGGGGTGGGTATGGCTACTGGCTATGCGACCCTGGGCACCATCGGTTTTGAGGGGCGGATGGATTACGGAGCGGTGGGTAATGTCACCATCCTCGCCTCCCGCCTTTCCTCGGAGGCCAAAGGGGGACAGATCCTGACCGACCAGAAGACGCTGAGCAAGATCGAGGATTTGGTCGTGGCCGAGCCTCTGGGAGAGTTGCACCTGAAAGGCTTTGCCCGACCCGCGGCCGTTTTCAATGTTGTGAAGCTCAAAGAGTGACCTGAAGGCCAGGTGCGCCAAAGGCCCCTCGCGTAGCGTGAAAATATACCGGTCGAACTCGTCATTTGCCCCTCCGTGGACAAAACTCCAGAGATCATCAAGTTCACATCCTTGAGGTCAAGGTCTTTGAGAAGCTCATTTAGCACCTTTTGACAATGTGGTGCCAAGAACTATTCTGGTATACCTATCTAGTTGATATTACAGAATTCAATTTTTCAAACTGTAAAAGATTAGCTTAATTGACGCTCTACGCAAGGCGGGGCTGAAGTGAGGGGACATAGACAGAAGGGAAGGTTTATTATAAATCGAAGTTCAGAGACTTTTTGCACTCCAAATCTTGTAGTTTCCTAGAACACTGCAAAAATGCATAATACGTGCCATAACCTGTAATCACAATCCACAAGATTTTATTAACGATTAAATACACTAACCAAAACAATAGCAAATTTGGGAAATAGGGTCAAATTCTTGTGAATCTAGAATATTAGCATGAGAAATCTTGTAGCACAATTTACCGTAAATCGAGTACGCTCTCAAGGTCTGAGACTATAGATTAGAGACTGTAGTAATCCTAGATGTTTCAGTTTTGTTTTTTGAATATTGGTAAATAAATCAAATACTAACATGCTCGCGATAAATATTGATTGCATGCGCTTACCTTGAATTTCTCCTTCGTATGAAACAAGTAAGGGCACTCTATCGTAATTCAATGGAATGGCCTTTTGAACTCCAAATCAGAGTTATACTACAGTGACATTTACTGCAGCAGGGCCTTTTTCCCCTTGCTCTATGTCAAAGGTAACCCGGTCACCTTCATTGAGAGACTTGAAACCGACTGCATTGATTCCTGAATGATGAACGAATACATCCGGACCATCTTCCTGCTCAATGAAGCCATAACCCTTGCTACTGTTAAACCATTTTACAGTTCCATTAGCCATAGTGACACCCTCCTTTCAAAGAAATTTTCATGGTTCCAAAACTTCAGGTTGCCACTTCTGACAAATGGATTTTTCCCTTAGAACGAAACCAGCCCGCCAAAAAACACGGGGCTTTATACTTACCCCCTATGATAACCTGATTTTACCTGAAACCAAGTTAAATAGGACGCAGATTTTCGCAGATACACGCAGATATTAATAATCTTCATATTCTTAATCCAAAAAATCTGCGTTCATCTGCGTCCAAAATGGGATTTCCTATACTATCAAGTTATTTCGAGTAAATGGGGTCAGCCATTAATTCGCATTGAGCAGATGAGAGCGGTAGCTCTCAGTGCTGGACGCTGATCGTTCGCAGGCATCCGGTCTAACGTAGTTTCCAGACTGGTCGTCTCTTTTCCGCAAAGGCACGTGATCCTTCGACGGCATCTTCCGAGCCCCAGACTGCGTCAATGGTGCCCAGGCCGAGCTTGAAACCATATTGCATAGGCACCTCCAGACCCAGCTTCACGAGCTGCTTTGTTGCCCGCACCGCCAGGGGCGCGTTCTGACAAATGGTTTCAGCCATTTTGGTTGCCGTAGGGAGCAGCTCCGAAAAAGGCATCATTTTAGTTACCAGCCCTATCCTCAATGCCTCTTTTGCATCTATGGGTTCGCCGCTCATGAGCCACCACATGGCATTGGAAACCCCGATCAGACGGGGTAACGTGAAGGAGCCGGATGGTGGACATAACCCACGCTTCACCTCGGCAAGGGCGAAGATGGCGTTATCAGAGCATACCCGAACATCACAGCGGAGTGCGATTTCAAATCCCCCACCATAGGCATAACCATTGATGGCCGCGATAGTGGGTTTGGGGTGCTCTATAGGAGGGGTAAGGCGAGAAGGCAAAATCCTTTCTTGCCCGGACCCACGCTCGGCCGCCTCTTTGAGGTCTAACCCAACGCAAAAGGCCTTTTCGCCGGCACCTGTGTAAACGGCAACCCACGCATCATCGTCTTCGGCAAAGCGAGTATCGCCCTCGATCAGCTGGTTTCTCAGCTCGGTTCCCAACGCATTCATGCGTTCGGGGCGATTCAGGGTGATGGTCACAACATGATCTTTCTTCTCGTACGTCACAAACGGCATTTTTTCCTCCTTTCTGGTTCATTTTTTCTCCTCAAACACGAACCATCACCTTTAGTCAATGGCGGTCTACTTCTGTCGGCGCAATCGAGTGACAGACCCAGCCAAGGGAAGAGCAAGAAGCCTTTCTTTTTTCAGGCTACCATCTCCTCAATAATGTCCTTGACCGATTTGATCTCCGTAATTAAGGCGCTGACCTGACCGCCTCCGGCCGGAAAGAGATCAAAGTCCCCGGATCGCCAGGCCTTACCCATGTTCATCATATTAT
>CBFDBW010000340.1:0-3649 GCA_965603145.1 uncultured Syntrophobacterales bacterium | reverse complement strand
GGGAGTTTGTACGCGCTTGGTTAGTTTTATTTAGTTAAAGAGGAGGCTGAGGACATCTTGCAGTGATTTTACACCTATCATTTCACAGGATTGAACCGTTGGCAGTCGCTCAACATTGCTTTGCGGTAGCAGGCAGCGACCGAAACCCAACTTGGACGCTTCCATGACCCGAATGTCCGTACGGCCAATAGCTCGGACTTCGCCCGTAAGGCCAACCTCACCCAGGAGGACGGTTTGAGGATCCACGGGCTTGTCCAGAAAACTGGAAGCAATCGCTGTGGCTATGGCCAGGTCGACTCCAGGCTCATGAATCCGGACACCACCAACTGCATTTACAAATATGTCCTGCTGTAGCAAAGAAAGCCCTACCTTTTTCTCCAAGACCGCCACCAACAAAGCCAAGCGATTGTGATCTATGCCCATTGAGGTTCGGCGTGGCGCCGCCAGGCTGGATGGGCTCGCCAATGCTTGCACCTCTACTAGGATCGGCCTGGTACCCTCCATAGCTGCTGTAACAGTAGATCCGGGTGTGTCCATAGGCCTTTCAGCCAGTAAGAGTTCCGAGGGATTGCTAACTTCCTGCAGTCCACTGTCTTTCATCTCGAAGACCCCGATCTCATTGGTGGAGCCGTACCGATTTTTAGTGGCTCGCAGGATACGAAAGGCATGGCCGCGATCTCCCTCAAAATAGAGTACCGTGTCCACCATGTGCTCAAGTACTCGTGGTCCTGCAATTGCACCTTCTTTGGTCACGTGGCCGACAAGGAAGACCGGCAGTCCCTTTTTCTTTCCTTCGTGCATAAGACGGTCGGCACAGTGCCGCACTTGGGCCACGCTGCCCGGAGCTGATTCCAGCTGGGTCGTATATGCAGTTTGGATGGAATCCACTGCCACCGCAGCCGGATTAAGCTCATCCATGATACGCAAGATATTTTCCAGAGCTGATTCGGCAGCCACGTATAGATGTGATGAGGTCACCCCCAACCGCTGCGACCGCATCTTGATTTGTAGGGTGGACTCTTCGCCGGATATGTACAGAATGGGTTGCTCGAGACTAGTAAGACCATTGAGAGCTTGAAGCAAGAGGGTAGATTTACCTATGCCAGGGTCACCGCCAATCAGAACAACTGAGCCGGGCACCACTCCCCCTCCCAGAACACGATCCAGTTCCACTATGTTAGAAGAAAGTCTTCGGCTTTCCTCCAAAATGACGCCATCGATGGGTTGGGGAGTAGCGGGCGGCAGGAGTTCCTTACCACCTGGAGTCGGATCTCGAACCAGGGTTTCCTCCACCAGGGTGTTCCACTGCCCACATCCGGGACAGCGCCCCAACCATTTAGGACTCTGGAAGCCACACTGCTGGCAAATGTGATGACTTTTTCCTGCACGCGCCATAAGACTACCTAGGATTCTCTGAGTTCGAAAGGTTTTCTGAATAGGCCACTCAGATCTTATGCGATTAAGTTTGGCCAGAACACTCTATGATGTCAAGGCATTGTTTTCAACGTCAGTTGTCAGTTGTCCGTAGTCCGTTGTAAAGCGGATAGAACATACGGCAGAGAGTAAGAAGTTAGCGGTCAGAAGTGAGAGTAGAGAGGATAGAAGGCACAATTTAAATCCCGAAACCGGGAATTCGCCACAAGGATGGGAGTCCTAAGGACAATTTCTAAATTCGCAATCCGCGATCCAATCTATGCCCTATGCCTTCTATATAACTGACCCGCCTCAGGCGGAGAAGTGGCACAGGCCGCCCACCAGTAACTCAGAAAAAACACCAGGAAGGCCAAAGGGGGAGGCTGGGAAACAACGAGCACCTGAGCCTCCTGTCTTTACGTATCTCAGCTTGGCCAGAGCCAGCATGAAGATTTGGTGCATTTTCAAAAACGATACTGCCATAAAATGGCGCGAAAATGCGACAAAATTGGAACCTTCCTTACATTTCGAATCCTGCTTTAGCGGGATTCAATTACTCGTTGTGGACCAGCCTTCCCCTTTGGCCTGTGTCGCTCATAGCATTTTGGGGGTAACTCCTGGGTGCCAAGTTGCCGTTGACAAACAATTGTCTCTATGATTAAATTTGGGACTTCATCCCTTCCGAGCCTTAAGGCCTAGGTTAGGAGCCGGTGCGGTTTATTTCACCTCAGAAATACCCCGTGAGCCAACGGCTTGGACTCACCCTTTTTGGGGTGTCGAAAACGGAAGTGAGTATTAATAGGTCAACGGTCCTGGCGCGGACCAATCCTCTTTTGAACCTGGAAGGAGTCTCATAATGGCGGGAAAAAATATCATTGAGGTTAGTGACGATACTTTTGAGCAAGAAGTGCTCCAATCAGACATACCGGTTCTCGTTGATTTCTGGGCGCCGTGGTGCGGACCCTGTCGAGCTATTGCTCCTGTGGTTGCTGAGCTGGCAACAGAGTACGAAGGCAGCCTTAAAGTGAGCAAGTGCAATGTGGATGAAAGCCCCAAGACTCCATCCCAGTATGGCATCAGGGCCATTCCCACTCTGATTATTTTCAAAGAAGGTAATGTATCCGAGCAGATAACCGGAGCTGTCTCCAAGTCGCAGATCGATGCTGCTATAAAAAAGGTCATATAGCCCGTTGCTGACCGTTTGACCCGGATTGGTCTCCGGCTGCCTAGAGATTGCCTGGAAAAAAATCTTTAAGCTCAGATCGAACGCTACACTGAAAAGGAGGCCGAGTCCCTCTCGACGGATGTCTGGGGACGAGGCCTTTTTTTCTGAATGTGTCGTCTAGGAGCCGTGAGCCAAATCTCCCAACAGGGTGAGATGATAAAGCGAAATCAGAAGCTTCCCTTCACTGCATTTGTGTTGTTTCTTCTTTTGCTCATTGGAGGATTGACTGGGTGTGGATGCCTTTTAGGGGAAAAAAGAACTGAAACTGCTGAGGAGTTGGCTGAAAGGGGAATGGAATACTTCGAAGAGGAAGACTATTACGATGCTCTGAAAGCGTTCACTACCCTCAAAGAACGCTATCCTTATAGCCGCTATGCGATCCTCGCCGAACTGAAAGTTGCTGATGCCCATTTTCATCGGAAAGAGTACGCAGAAGCCATTGCTGCCTACGCCGACTTTCTGCAGCTTCATCCCAAGAACGATGCAATTCCTTACGTGCTGTACCAGATCGGCGAGTCTTATTATAAACAGCTACTGAGTGAAGATCGTGATCAGACACCGACCCGCCAGGCCATATCGGCTTTTCAACGGCTCCTGACTGAACATCCCAACTCAACATATGCGAATAAGGCAAAGGAACGAATTCAGGACTGCCGTAAACTCCTGGCACAACATGAGCTTTATGTAGCAAAGTTCTATTTCAAATCGAAGCATTATGAGGCTGCTCTCGGCCGCTTTGAGGGTGTGTTGGCAGGCTACAGGGATGTTCTGCCCTTAGATAAACGAAAAGAAGTTGAGAACCTTGTACTCGCCTGCAAGGAAAAACTCTCAGAGCAGATTGGGGAAGGCGCCAATGGCAATTAGAGTTAGGATAGCATCTCGGAACGGTATTTGCATGCAGTTCATAGCGAACAGTACAACAAAAAAGACTTGACAGTGCAGGGTCTGTGTTTTAGATTTAGAACACACGTTATTGATAGCGAGCGATTTGCTAAACTTCCTGCCTGAGGA
>CBFDBW010000339.1:0-3673 GCA_965603145.1 uncultured Syntrophobacterales bacterium | reverse complement strand
GCTGGATTCGATGGCTGTTTGAGTGAGACAGTTAGATTTTCTCTTTCTCATGCCTGGCCCTCGACTGAGATCAGGAGTCCAGCAAGCAGCTCAATATTCTATTTAACTTCTATATATACTCCGTTTCGTACCTGATACATGGAGAAACCGACGCCAATCGCATCTCCGCGTTCATCAAAGCGGATTATACCCAGAGGAGTCGCAACATACTCTGTTCTGAGCGCGTTTACAATGTCATCATAATCTGTTGAACATGATTTTTCTATTGCATTGAACAGCGCATTCGCGGCCGCATAGCCATTAAGGAAAAAAGCGCCTGGATCTGAACCGTACTTCTTCTTGTGAGCTGCAATCGCCTCGATTGCCATGGGGTTTTGGGTTGTGTCCATGGGGCCAGTGGCGTACACGCCCTCAGCATACTTTTGGGCAACTTTGATAAAAGTATCGTCCTTTACCCCGTCATCAGAAATAAATGTTGTTTGCATTTTCTTTTTTCGCATCTGGCTGACAAGCTTGGATGCTTCAGGGTGATAGCCGCCAAATATTACCGCTTCCGCTCCTGAACGCTTAACCTTCTGGACAACGGCGGAATAGTCGACAGCGCCCGGGGTAATCCCTTCATAAAGCACGAGCTCGGCCCTTTGGTCTTTTTCAACATAGCCTTTGGCATATTCAGCCAACCCCTTGCCATAATCGCCCTTATCATGAAGCACGGCTAACTTCTTCAACTTCAAAACGTCCAGGGCAAAATCGACTTCAAGTCTTGCCTGGGCATCGTCGGAAGCAATGGTGCGGAAAAAGTTGGGATAGTCGCCGCTTTGAGTTAAAGCGGGGTTGGTGGCGGAGGGGGAAATGGCAACAATTTTAGAATCTTTGTAGATCCCCAGAGCAGTCTTGGTGGCACCGCTGCAAATGTGACCAATAACCGCGTGAACACCTTCGCCGACCAACTTGGTCGCCGTGTTGGTGGCCACTTCTGGTTTACAAACATCATCCTCGACAATAAGTTCTATTTGTCTGCCATTAATACCACACATGGCATTTCTGTGTTCAACCACAAGCTCGGCTGCCTTCACAGTTGGAATCCCGTAAGAGGCAAGATCACCACTGTGGGGTCCGGCAACTCCTATCTTGATTGGTTCCAAAACCTTCTTAGGTGCTTCAGCAGGTTCCTCAGGCTTGGCGCATGACCAGATGAACAACCCGATAAACATTGCCACAAACAACAGCTTTCCATAACTACTCTTCATAATAATCTCCTCCCCAGTAAAAAGTAGAACAATAACTGCATCTCCGCTTCGGCTGGGAGTATAGGTCGAAAAAAACTTGTCTGTCAAGCCTGAATGGTCCCAGCCATGGGCCACGTACTCGCGCGCTACGGATTCACGGTGGTCACGTGGGTAAACCTGCCGTTCTTCACCCTGTTGATCACCAGACGTTTAATTGTATTGCCGTCCTCGTTAATCTTGATGGCACCGGTGACCCCTTTGAAATTTTTGGTATCAGTCAGAGCAGTCCGAACCTTGGACCCCTCAGTGGATTTGGCCCGCTTGATCGCCCCAATGAGAATGAAATAGGCATCCGCGCCTAATGCACCAAAAGCATCCGCATCCTTCTTATATTGCTTCTTGAAGTTGGCCACAAACCTGCGGCCCAAGGTAGTACTGACGGCCTCCAGATTGAAGTGGGCTGTGAGGTACACCCCTTCTACAGCCTTTCCACCAGTTTGTATGAGTGCCGGTACTTGGGCTCCGTCAGCCATAAGAATCGGCATTTTCATCCCCAAATCTCTAACTTGTTTGGCCAGCAGAGCATTTTCAGTGTAGTAGTTCGGCACATAGATGATGTCCGGATTTGCCTCTCGCACCTCAGAAAGCTGGCTTCTGAAATCACGATCACCAGTTTGGATATAGGCGGTAACAAGCACTTTGCCGCCCATCTCTCCGAAGGCTTGCAAAAACAGGTTGCCCAACCCCACACTGTAATCCGCTTGGGCGATGTCCACAACCACCGCTGCGGTACTGGCGCCCATTGCTATTCTAGCCTGTCTGGCCGCCACTTGAGCTTGAAAAGAATCATCGAAACAAGCGCGAAACACATATTTCTTGTCCTGGGTAACCAGGAGATTGGTGGCAGAAGGTGAAATCAAGGGAATGCCATTTTTTTCAGCAATGGAACCACCTGCCAGGGCACTTGCACTTATGGCGCCACCAATGATACCCACCACTTGGTGTTGTTTAATTAACCGCTCCACAGCATGAGCCGCCTCAGTCTGGTCACTCTTGGTATCCTCTAGGATAAGCTTGACCTCTCGTCCTAAGATCTTGCCCATCATTTTATGGGCCGTTTGTATTCCCGGCCACTCCAGTTGGCCGAAAGCGGATACGTTGCCGGTCATGGGCAAAAACACGCCGATCTTGATGGGCTCTTGAGCCGTGGCCGTGAAACACTGCATGCAGATTGCGGCCACAAAGAAAGCAACCACAAACATTCTCGTCATTTTTCTGTTTATCTTACTGTTTGGCTGGGAGACGGCGTTGTCCAAAATCCATCCTTATTAATGCATTCGACAAGATGTGCCAATGTGACCTGATAAAAGCAGCGGTTGAGAAGACTCGGTTCTCCCCACCCGCTGTGCGTTATGCTCAGATTAGAACAATCAATAGGCAAGGAGGGCCAAGTGCCAAAAGGTAACCAGAAGCCTGCCCCTTGAGAAGCGAGATAACGCTATCACAAGGCCGGCGATGGTGTCAATGTTCACAGCGCAGAGCGCATAGAGCAATTAAGATTTCTCATTGCTCATCTCGCATTGAGCATTTCGCATTTTGCTTTGTAATGAAATGGTTTTGTGACTATGAGACCTCAAGGTGCAATGATAATTGCGAAATCGCAAATCCGCAATCGACAATCGTCAATCCGAAATGTCCCTACTCCCCACTCTGCAGGACGGGGAATGCCACGGTGGGTGGCTTGGCAGCCTGCAGTGTCCCGTTTTGGACTGCACCCACAAAAAAAGGTCTTCGGCTTGTGCCATCATCCTTGAAGAAGACAGGACCACTAAGCCCTTCGAAAGCGGTGTCAGGTCCCGAAATTGTTCGCACGCTTTGCAGAAATGCACTTCGCCCCGGGCCAGAGCGGTTCAAGACCTCCAGTGCCAGCCGCATCGCATCGTAACCGGCTACGGCAAGCCAATCTGGTCGCCGCTTGTAAAGTTGCTCGAATCTCCTGACAAATTCAGACTGCTTTGGATTTTCTGTTTCAAGCAAAATGGGCTGGCACACGAGCAACCCCTCGGCTGCCTGGCCAGTCATCTCGTAGAAATCCAGGTCTGCTAACTGATCAGGCCCCAAAACCACGCCACCTAAGTGCTGCCGTTGACGCTCCAGCAAAAACAGACTGGCAGCTTTTGGAGAGGCTGCAAGAAAAACGCCTTCAGGGCTGGCATTCTTTAGGGATTTCACAGCTTGGGCCGCCCCTGCTTGATCGGAGTTGATTGCGACATTTGCCACTACCTCCAGATCCAGCCGTGCGGCTTCCGCATCGAATGCAGTGCTGAGTACAGAGCCATAGGCAGAGTCGTCCCTGAGGATCGCGACCCGATGGAGGCCAAGACCTTCTTTCGCATAGGTAGCGAGAAATGCGGCCTGGTCTCCATCCCCATAGAGTAGAGAAA
>CBFDBW010000338.1:0-3683 GCA_965603145.1 uncultured Syntrophobacterales bacterium | reverse complement strand
CTAATCATTACAGGTGTTGAGAAACAGCGAGATTTTTCAACTACTAGCAAGAAAGGCACGGGCTTATGACCGCAGATCTTGATGATCTATATCAGCGCATGACGGATCGACTGAACCTACTGAGGCAGGAAAGAACCGAGCTCGAGGAAATCCTGGCTTTTTATGACAAGGTGCTCGCAGCGCAGCAACAAACTCAACAACAAACAGCAATACCAGAAATAGACCTCCCGGAAGAGCGGTTAAGGTTGAAGGTCGAGGAGGGATTTCCCCTCATCGATCGTGGAGATTTTCAGGTGGATAGAGATTCCTCCAGGGAACTTTTCCGGAGGATCTGTCACCTTTCGATGGAAGAGAATCCAGTTCTGGCAGCAGCTGGAAAAACGTTACTGGAAGCAATGGATACCGGTAAACTCGATCTTGTTAGGTTGAGCACAGCAGTCCTGCAAAACGATACAAAGGTGATTGAGGGTGTAGCAAAGGATCTGGATGTTACCATCCCCGTTGTTCAGGCCCTGACCAAGCTCAGTCTACAGCCTTCCCTGTTGGCGTCGGTGCAAGCTGTTGCGCAGCGGGCTGTTATAGATGAGTGGCAATACGGCTACTGTCCCGTCTGCGGGGGAGCACCGGCTATGGCTGCTTTGGTGGGCGAGGAAGGTAAAAGGGAGGCACTCTGTTCATTCTGCGGTCACTTCTGGCAGTTACCCCGGCTGATGTGTCCCTTTTGCAGTACCGAAAAACAGGAAAATCTGCGCTATTTCCACGGGGAAGGAGATGATCTGTATCGGGTGTACGTTTGCGAACTGTGCCGAGGCTATCTCAAAGTGATGGATACCCGTGAGGGTGGAGATGCCAGGACCCTGGCTGTGGACGACGTCGCCAGCGGCCATCTTGACCTGCTGGCCGAAGAGGAGGGCTACCAGCGCAAGGCCCCGAGGCTTTTGGGAATCTGAGGCCATCGCTGAAGCTCCGGCGATTGCAGATTTGAGATTTCAGATTGATCTAAATTGCAGGTATAAGACTCCAGAATCTACAATCTACATTCTGCAATCTAAAATCGTCATTACTTCTCTAGCTTTCCTAGCTCGCCTACAAGAACCTCCAACCTTGGTCTCGTGTTGATATCGTGGACGTCTATGTAGCGGATAATTCCCTTCTTATCAATAACAAAGAGAGACCGTTCGCTGACGCCATCCGAGCGTAAAACTCCGTATTTACTCGCCACATCTCCGTGGGGATAAAAGTCGGAGAGCACGGGGAACCACAAATTTCCACTACCCATGCACATCTGGTTAGTCCAGGCATAGAGAGTCGGAATGTTGTCCACAGTGATACCCAAAAGGATGGCATCGCTCTGGTCAAAGTATTCTTTGGCAATGTTGTAACCAGGCCATTGGTCTGAGCACACTGGTGTCCAGGCAGCGGGGACAAAGGATATTACCACGTTTTTTTTGCCGCGATACTGACTCAAAGTAGTCTTTCCGCCTCGAACCGCCGGCAGAGTAAAATCAGGTGCAAGGTCGCCCACCTTTACTTTGAGGACACTATCTGTAGGTTTCAGTTTTCCCACCGGATAGATGTTCTCTTTGAAGCCGGGGGACTGGGCATGCACTGCTGCAATCCAGACAAATATGACCAGCAAGCCCACTATCCATATATGTTTTTTTCTCGTCATGGTTCTTCCTCCCCCTTAGAGCCCGGACAACTTGACCATCAATTTGAGAAATTTACCGGCATCTTTGAAGCCACCCAGTTTGGAATAGAAGACCTCGCTGCTTCCATCACTTTTTAGCCTGACACCAATGAAATATGGGGTTCTCACTTCACCCAATGTCTTATGGATTGAGTAATCCTCGTCGGAAAAGAGGGGAAAAGGAACCTCATACTTCTTCCGGAAGAAGTTCACTTCAAAGTCACTGTTTCCGGTACCAATGCCGATTAATTTTATCTTGTTTTTGAGGTCTTTTCTGGCCTGCATGATACGATATAGTTCGTTCACCCGGAACGCTTCTTTTTGACAAAACGGTCAGTACATGTTGAAAATTTCAATGATTACAGCCTGCGTCTCGATTTCTGCAACCGCAAATTGGCCGCTCCCGGAAAGCCCCAGATAGCTCCTGGCCTGATCGTTCTCAGGCACGGCAAGTTTGAACGACGGCAGAGTCTCCCCTGTAGCTGGGGGCTTGCTGGCGGTTAGGGCTGGATGAGTAGCGACTAACAAAAAAGCGAGAATACTCACACCTGACACCAGTATTTTCTTGAGCTTTGTCAACATGAAGTCTTCCTCCCTTGACTTTTTCCGAAAGAGTAATCTCCTTAGTTGTGGCTGATTCTAAGATATTTCGGTGCTAATTTTCAACTATAGACAATAGAACAACTGGTTTTCACTTTGTCAAGTGCAAGAACCGCAATGGACGATCTTGACCCTAAGAGTGTTTTGGGGTTACGATTCCCCGATTGGCTGTGAAATATCCGGGCTAAAAGTAGGTGCTGGTAAAATGAAAATTGTGATTGATCCGGAAAAATGTCGGGCTACGGGTGATTGTGTGACAGCTTGTCCTGAGGATGCAATCTCCATTGTGGACGGTGTGGCTAGCATCGATGAGTCCAAGTGTGATTTCGACGGCATCTGCATCCCTGTCTGTCCCCATGGTGCCATCAGTTATGCAGAGGAAGAATAGTAGATTTGCCGGGTAAAATCTCCCTAAGACACTTCAGAAGCAAAATAGTCAGCTAATATAGACTCGAGCTTTCCTGTGTGTCCGCCATAGAAATGGTCGGCTCCCTCGATTATTTCCAACCGCGCCCCGGGGTTCCAATTGGGCAGCATGGTTTCGATGAGTTCTGGTGGAGCAATCTCGTCACGGCTCCCGGCAATGACCAGCTGTAGTTGGGGGAGTGGTTGTGCTGAACCAAAGTCGAGAAATGCCACCGGGGGTGAAACCATGATCATCCTTTGGACGGCATCCACCGGTGGCTTGGTGAGAGCGTTTACCCAGGCGCCAAAGGAGTAGCCGGCCAAATCTATCACCTTTTTACCTCTCTCCGAAAGGTAACGGAGGGCAGATTTGACGTCCTCTTGCTCTCCCGTGCCGTCGCTATATTCTCCATGGCTACTGCCGACCCCGCGAAAATTGAACCTTAGAGTGGAATATCCTGCATGCCGATAAACTCGGACAAGCGATTCCACCACATTATTGTGCATGCTGCCACCGTAGAGTGGGTGGGGATGGCTAATAACCACCCCCTTGTCTCCCGGCAGAGTCTGGAGTAGCCCCTCGATCTTAACGGTGCCGGCCTTAAAGAAAATCAGTTCTTCGTTCATAGTTTCAATTCCTACTCGTACTTATTAAAAAGGTTCATCATTTGCTTTTTGAATTCGTCCGGAAGAGCTGTAAGTCTGTCTTCGCTCAGTATGGCAAATTTACCTTCCCCTTTCGCCAGAATGTTTCCTTCGGAGTCGAGCAGTATGGCTTCAGCCTGGCACGACCGCGACGTGCCGTCTGAGGTGATTGTTCCCTTCACAGTGACTGGTACTTCCACAGGCACTGGTCTCAGATATCGCACCTGGATTTGTCTGGTCACTGAAAAGGCTTTCTTGAAGTAGATAACGGTCCATGACATAACTTCATCCAGAAGGGTGGATATGATTCCGCCATGGGCCATGTTTTGCCAGCCAACATGGT
>CBFDBW010000337.1:0-3687 GCA_965603145.1 uncultured Syntrophobacterales bacterium | reverse complement strand
CCATGCTCCATGCCCTCCGCCTTATCTTTAAATTAAGATTATCAGCAAATTTTTCCTATATTTTTCCATTAAAAGTTAAAAAAGTGAATTTTTGTACTTGAAATTTTTTATTTAATGAGTAAATTGCACTATATTAGCACTCATTACCAGTGAGTGCTAACAGGCAGGAACCACAGGCCCACATCCCACATAATCAACATCAGACCGCACCCTCATGGAGTGCAATAGAAAAAGGAGAGTGATTGATGAAGTTGAGACCATTGCACGATCGGGTTATTGTCAAACGCGTCGAGGAGGAGGACAAAACCTCCGGCGGGATCATTATCCCTGACGCTGCCAAGGAAAAGCCTCAACAGGGGAAGGTGCTTGCCGTTGGCAAGGGAAAAATCCTCGAAAATGGCAAGGTCAGTCCACTAGCTGTTAAGAAAGGTGACCGGATCCTTTTCGGCAAGTACGCGGGTCAGGAAATCAAGGTCGAGGGCGAAGAACATCTGATCATGCGTGAGGACGATATACTTGCCATAATCAAGTAAGTTCGAGGCTGTCGTCCTCGACAACAAGGAGGGAATAGTTATATGAGTGCAAAAGAAATTAAGTACGACAGCGCGGCCAGGGAGAAGACTATGCAAGGGATTAACACCTTGACCGACGCCGTGAAGGTAACCCTCGGACCCAAAGGTCGCAATGTGGTCCTGGAAAAATCATGGGGTTCCCCCACCATTACCAAAGACGGGGTGACTGTGGCCAAGGAAATCGAGCTCGAGGACAAGTTCGAGAACATGGGCGCCCAAATGGTGAAAGAGGTGGCCAGCAAGACCTCGGATGTGGCCGGCGACGGTACCACCACAGCCACCATCCTGGCACAGTCAATCTATCATGAAGGCTCCAAACTGGTGGCAGCGGGTCACAATCCCATGGCTCTCAAGCGTGGCATTGAAAAAGCCGTTGCTGCTATAGTGGCAGAGCTCGAGAAACTGAGCAAGCCCACCAAGGACCAGAAAGAAATCTCCCAGGTTGGAACCATCAGCGCCAACAACGACGCAACCATAGGCAACATCATTGCCGAGGCCATGAACAAGGTTGGCAAAGAGGGTGTTATTACGGTGGAGGAAGCCAAGGCCATGGAGACCAGCCTGGAGGTGGTGGAAGGCATGCAGTTTGACCGGGGCTACATCTCGCCCTACTTCGTCACCGACCCCGAACGCATGGAAGTGGTGCTGGATGAGCCCTATATTCTTACCCACGAGAAGAAGATCGGCACTATGCAGGACCTGCTCCCTCTTCTCGAGCAGGTTGCCAAGATGGGCAAGCCGCTCTTGATCATTGCCGAGGACATTGAGGGAGAGGCGCTGGCCACATTAGTGGTGAACAAGCTGCGTGGGACCTTGAAGGTGTGTGCGGTAAAGGCCCCTGGTTTTGGCGATCGGCGCAAGGCCATGCTGGAAGATATTGCCATTCTCACCGGTGGTCAGGTGATTTCAGAGGACTTGGGCATCAAGCTTGAGAGTGTGACCGTCAATGATCTGGGTTCGGCCAAAACACTGCGGGTTGACAAGGACAACACCACTATCGTGGATGGTGGTGGAACCCGGAAGGACATTGAGGGCCGAGTAAAACAGCTCCGCGCTCAGGTTGAAGAGACCACTTCTGATTACGACCGCGAGAAACTCCAAGAGCGTTTAGCTAAGCTGGTTGGCGGTGTGGCGGTGATCAACGTTGGGGCTGCCACGGAGACCGAGATGAAAGAAAAGAAGGCACGGGTGGAGGATGCTTTGAACGCTACCCGGGCTGCGGTTGAAGAAGGTATTGTCGCCGGTGGCGGCGTCGCCCTGCTTCGCTGCGCTCCAGTCTTGGACAAGTTGCAAGTCCAGGGTGAGGAAGCTTTCGGTGTGAATATCGTCAAGCGGGCCCTGGAGCAGCCAGTCCGGCAGATCGCTGATAATGCCGGACATGAGGGCTCAGTGGTGGTTGACCGGGTCAAGAACGAAAAGGGATCCGTCGGTTTCAATGCTGAGACCGAGAAGTATGAAGATCTGGCCAAGGCAGGTGTGATAGATCCTACTAAAGTGGTGCGGTTTGCCCTGCAGAACGCTGCCAGTGTAGCGTCACTACTCCTGACCACTGAAGCAATGATAGCTGAAAAACCCAAGAAAAATTCACCTATGCCGGCAATGCCGCAAGGTGGCGGGATGGAAGGTATGTATTAGATCATTTCAGCAGGTGAGAAACGGGCTCAGGCGCCCGGGCTTTAGCTTCCGGATTGCCTGGGCCCTTTTTTTGCCGAGTTTTCAGCTGCCAGCTGGCAGCAAGTGGAAAACGACCAGGCATTAGGCACAGGGGGCAGAGGACAGACGACAGACGACGAAGGACAACTAACTCTATGCTCTATGCCCTATGCCCTATGCCTTCTCAAATTCGCAATCCGAAATCAGCAATCCGCAATTACCAAACTGCCTGCTGAATCCATTTTCCCCTTGCTTCCTTCAAGCTTCTCGGCTATACATATTTTTTTCGAGGAGGTTAACTATGGCTCGGGTCACAACAGAAGATTGTCTTGAAAAGGTTAACAATCGTTTCTTGCTGGTTCATCTTGCTGCCAAGCGAGTTATGCAGCTTCGCAAAGGAGCACCCCTCTTGGTAGACGCACCCAAGAACAAAGAGGTTGTGCTGGCGTTGAGGGAAATCGCTGCTGGAGAGATCCGTTTTGACAACATAGTCAAGGTCGACCAAGATGAGGTGGTCGTCGAAGCTCTGGAGGACTCTCCGGAGGCTGCTGAAGCCGACACCCCTGCCGAGGAAACTGAAAAGGAAGCTGCACCCCCGGCGGAAGATGAATCGAGCGGAGACGAGCAGGGTAAAGAAGCAGTTGGACAAGAGAATAGTCCTGACGATAAGGCTAAGTGAGCATCGACTCGTGGGCTCGATGTTGACACCCTGAGAGAAAGAGAGTGAACGGAGGTTTTGGCGTTGGCAGGCAAGAAACTCCTGAGTTGCCTGAAAAAGCGCGATCTGCTCAATTTCGACAAGGCAGACAAATCTGAACTCATAAAGTTGGGTGACCGCTATTTGGGTGATGACCGCCTTTCCGATGCCATTGATTTTTTTGAAAAAGCGGAGCATATTGAAGGGCTGCTTCAGCTCAAGGAACAGTGTGCTGCCAAGGGAGATTATTTTCTTTGCCAGCGTTTAGCGAAAATCCTGGAAGAATCTCCGTCCTCCGAAGAGTGGATACAATTGGGGGATAACGCTTTGCACCTCGGCAAGCTTCTCTTTGCTCGTTCAGCTTATCAGCAGGCAAAGACCCCTGAAAAAGTGGCCCAAGTGGAGAAACTTCTCCAATCTTCCGCCCAGGAACAAGTGCTCCACTAACTAGTTTCCGCCCATATTTTCTGGATGGACACTGAGTGCAAAACCCAAACATTTTCAGGTGAACTAGCACGGATATTTAATGAATTGCTGGCGCGAGACCGCAAAGATGGGCGTGCCACCTGGCAACTCGTCCCGCGGTACCGCGGGATTGGCTTCGAGGCGTACCTGAACGGTACGTCGCAGGGGCCGACACCTGAGGACGCCGGGAAGGACGGCCAAATCCTTGGTCGCAGCAGGTGATTCATGAAATATCCGGGCTAGAGACTCCTTCCTCTTCTTAGAGCCAGCAGCACGCTCTCCTAGGCTGGCTATAACATT
>CBFDBW010000336.1:0-3689 GCA_965603145.1 uncultured Syntrophobacterales bacterium | reverse complement strand
CTTTGGCGGGACGGCCGTGCTCGGAACAGGACTTCACGTACGTTCAAGTACGCCTCGACCTGTCCGACCCTATGCGCAGCCATATCTGACGCACTCTAGCGCGTTTTTGCTCGACATTGGTATGCAACATCAGGGTTAACAACATCAAAACACCTTTTATGGCTACAGGATACCCATCTCTATGGATTGCTGATTCCTGTTTTCTGAGGGTTTTCAGAGCAGACTAATGTCCGCTTTTTGAGAACCAGGTGTGAACTGGATTGAAGTTCTTATTTCTTTTCTGCCATGCGCTTGATCTTTCTCCCATGGTGTGAAGCTATTATGTCTCGGAGATACTGGCGATCGGCAGGAGAAATGCTGGTGAACCGGATGCCCACCCCACACGGAGGCCTGTCTTCTTCGGAGCAGAGGGGATTTGACCAGGCCACCTCGGCAGAAATATTCAGAGAGTTACGATTGGGTGCCATGACAAATACCCTGAGCTTCTCTTTCGGACGTAGCTGGGCCCGACAGAGAATAAATGCCCCACTGGCACCGATATTTTTTGTCTCTGCTACTGTGGCACCTTGAGAGGTCAGAAGGACAACAGGCCAATTAACTTCGACCCTGGAATGCGACCTTTTTTCTGATACCGCTGGGGTATTCAAAAACATACCTCCAACTGTTCAGCTTTATAGACTCAACCCGGCTCTCCAACAGTCCCGAGTTGCTTTAGTTCCGCATAAATAGCCACTGAACGAGGACAGAGGCTTGGTTCGAAAGATCACCAGTGCAAATGCTGTGCCTGACACAAAGCTGTCAGCAGGCGAAGGCCAACTGCCAGCTTTGCCGCGAGACGGGAGGTCGGGCGAGTCGGGAGGTCGAGTGTGAAAGGGATTTGATCATCCTCGTCTCGCCATCCATTTTTCACCGTGACTGGTATGATGCTATGGGCTAAAGTTGAAGAAAGAGGTGGAGGAACTCTTTCATCTGAAGGATAGTGGGGAGAGAATCGCCAATGCTGTCGTATCTTGAAACGTTACTTGCAAAATCCTTCGAGGTCATTCCAGGTGAGTCTTACAACCAGTACCGGCTCGAAGTAGCCGAGCAAATTGGTGCGATTTACTTGTTTTATGAAGTCCCTCTTATGGAAGAAAAGCCGTGGCGGTTCCTCAGGGATCAGGTTTATCCTTTGTTTGCCCGTTACATCAAGGCCAAGCTCTACGAGCCGACCACAGCCCTCGGAGTAGTGGTAGCCATCTTCCACACGGACAGATGTTATCTGTTAAAGGGAGAGGATTTTCTCAAAGCCTACCGTGAAATGGAAGGTCTCGATACGGCAGCATTCTTGGAAAAGGTCCAGCAGTGGCTGGCCGCCTGATTCCAGCATCCTGTGGTCTTGGGCTGCTCGCTAACTCTATAATCTCCAGCCCCAAAACTGAAGAAATCCGGCGAAATCAGACATGTCCGATGCCTTTCTGTTCCATGGTTTCAGACTGGTATAGAAGGGGTTTTCGTACTTATCATTCTCACCATAGACTTTGTCCGTTCCCACAAAGAAGTCCCAAGAAATCAAGCTCAACAAAATTGTTTCCCAGAATTTCATCGAACGCTTCACATGGCCTTTCTGTGGTCCATAGTCGTAATAGAAGTTGGTAGCCTTACCGTCCAGAGGAATCCTCTCCAGATCACTCACTGACTCCAGCGGCGCCTGAACAGCAAAAAATCTTCCTGGCTGTGATACGTCCGCTAGGTCAACTATTTCTAGATCCATGATCCTGTGTACACCTGGTCTCAGATGTACAAGCAGCTTAGGGTATTCTTTTTTTTCGTAGTCCAGGATAGAAGGCAGTTGCTCCCCATAAACATCGAGAGGCATATCTTTCCAATCCTCGGGTAAATCATTCCGGGGTAGGTAGGTTGTAGGTACGATTGCAGCATAGCAGCCGCACGTGCCAACAGTAGTGATCAGAACTGGTCGCTGTTGGGAATCCAAGGTTATGACAACTATGACACCCACATTATTGCCGCTGGTAAGGTTAAAAGGGATTATGCTGAAGGGCACCTTGGGAAAGTGTATCCGGTAGATCAGATTCGTGTATCTGCCGTTTTCTGCAGAAAATTCTTGTTCCATATAATAGATCACCGGTTTTGTGGCATCCACGTAGATCGTCTCTTCGCCATTTTCATCAAACCTCGCCGCCGGCCGACCAATGCGATTGTACTCTCTCTGGTAATCGTAGGTTAAAAAGACAGGAGCATATCTATTCAGAACCTCACCTTCTTCTCCATCGGCTAGGTAGATTGTATGAACCTTCTCCGGGGGCAATTTCTGATGGTGAGCACATCCAGAGACAGTTATGGCCAGAGCAATGAAAAAAACTCTCACAGCAATCATTTTCCACTTCTCCCGAGAACCGCTCATTTCAGTTATCCAGTCAATATAATCATTTTTTGGTCGAACACACGGAATCCCGGATTTTGCGCTGGTTTTCCGTCCATAATTATTATAGGTTATCGCCTGTTTCTTTCGTCACTTGGGAGTCGGTTTCAAGAAAGCGTTATTACCGCAACACCAATAAAAACTGACGATGTCATAAAAAGTCGATGAATTGAGTGTGATAGGAGCGAGATTTGATCGGAACCATAGTGAATACCGGAGCCGTCTTGGCGGGTAGTGCAGTTGGGATTTCTGCCGGCAAACGCTTGCCTGAGAGGATAAAGACCATTCTCATGCAAGCTCTTGGTCTCTCGGTGCTACTTATCGGCTTGAAAATGGCACTTTCCGGTGAAAAAATGATAGCCCCCATCGGCTACCTTTTGCTCGGTGGCATCACCGGAGAAGTCCTTCGCATCGAGGAGCGCATTGAAAGGGTAGGGGAATGGCTAAAAACACGATCAGGTGCAAACTCTTCCTCTTTTGTGCAGGGTTTTGTCTCCGCCTCGCTGCTCTACCTTGTTGGGGCCATGATGATTGTTGGTTCCATACAAGACGGCACTGCAGGAGATCCTAGTACCCTCTACGTCAAATCACTGTTGGATGGGGTTGCCTCAGTAGCTCTGGCATCTACCTTCGGCCTGGGAGTTGCCTTTTCTGCGCTTTCCGTCTTCGTGGTGCAAGGCTCCATAACACTCCTGGCCTCACAACTGTTATTTCTTCAGAGCCCCGAAGTTCTGAACGCCGTAACGGCGACGGGTGGACTGCTCATTCTGGGAATAGGTATCAACCTTTTGGAACTCAAGACCATCCGAACCGGAAATCTCTTGCCGGCCTTGGCATACGCTATCGTGGGATCTCTTGTTTTTTGAGAAGATATTTTTGCAGGACTTGGCATGAGGCGACACGGAGACACAGCGATAGGTGGACGTTATCCGTTATTCGTTATCCGTTAATCACTATACTATTCCTGATGAAAGAGGTGATTGCGCTGATGCATTTTAAGTCGGCGAATTTGCTTTTCCGTTTAACTGATAACAAATAACCGATAAAGGAAAGGTGGTTAGTGCCCAGTGAATTACAAGCCAGGAGGGGAGGTCATAATGATAAGAGACTTAATCGAAAGGACCAGAAGTTATCGACGATTTCACCAGGTCCACGCCCGTCATCAGGCCCAATCCCCGCACCTCTCCGATCAGGGTGTATTTTCCCTCGAGCCGCCTTAATCCCTCTATAAGGCGGCCTCCAACGACGCGGCAATTTTCCTGCAGGC
>CBFDBW010000335.1:0-3692 GCA_965603145.1 uncultured Syntrophobacterales bacterium | reverse complement strand
CCAAGCTAAACGACGAACTTGGTGCTGGTTCACTAACGGGGCTTCCCATTATCGAAACACAGGCAGGTGACGTTTCGGCCTTCATCCCTACCAATGTTATATCGATCACTGACGGCCAGATATATCTTGAGCCGGCCCTGTTCTTCTCAGGCGTTCGGCCGGCCATTAACGTTGGACTTTCCGTTTCACGCGTGGGCGGTGCCGCCCAGGTGAAGGCCATGAAACAGGTAGCTGGTTCTCTCCGTCTCGATTTGGCCCAGTTTCGTGAACTCGAGGCCTTTGCCGCGTTCGGAAGTGACCTCGATAAGGCTACGCAGATGCAGCTGACTCGCGGAACCCGTCTCGTGGAGATTTTGAAGCAACCCCAGTATACGCCGCTTAAGCTGGAGCAACAGGTAACAATTTTATATGCTGGAACAAAGGGTTATCTGGACAAGTATCCTGTAGAAGTCCTTGGTAAGTACGAGGCCGGACTCTACCCGTTCATTGAGAGCAAGTACCCTCAGATCTTTAGTGAGCTTGCCGAACAAAAGAAGATTAGTGACGACTTGGACAAGACCATGGCAAAGGCCTTGTCTGATTACGATGAGGAATTCAAGGACACGATTAAATAGTTGGTCGTGATCCATAATTGCGTATAGAGGTAGGATATGCCGACACTCAAAGAAGTAGAACTAAAGATTAAAGGGGTAAAAAAGACGCAAAAGATCACCAAGGCCATGAATATGGTGGCCGCTTCCAAGCTCAATCGTGCCCAGGAGAAGATGATAGCGTTCAGGCCATATGCGAATAAGTTTGGCGAGGTACTGGGAAGCTTGGCTGATCGGATTGAAGCAGATGCAGAGCATGCACCGCCCTTGCTGGTACCGCGAGCGGAAGTGAATACTGTCGATTTGCTCTTGATGACATCTGACCGGGGTCTGTGCGGAAGTTTTAATACAAACCTGATTGTTAAAGCCGAAAGATTTATGAAAGACAAGGCCGAACAGGGGGTTGAGGTTAGGCTGATCTGCATGGGCCGCAAAGGCAGGGATTTCTTTAGGCGCAGAAAACAGGATATCCTCGATGAACACATAGGTGTTGTGGGAGCCCAATTTGGCTTCAACATGGCAATCAACGCAGGAAATGGTCTTATAGACGGCTTCCTTGAAGGGAAAAGCGATGAAGCCTACATGATCTATTCCGAGTATGTCTCTATGGCGAGACAAACTCCTACAACACAGCAACTTCTGCCTATCACCAGCGTTGAGAAAGCAGAGGGAGATCAGGAGGCTGAGCAGACAGGTTATATGGCCGAGCATATTTGCGAACCTCCCGTTGAGGAACTCATGGCAGTGATGCTTCCGAAGCAAGTCTATGTTCAGATCTTCAAGGGTTTACTTGAGACTTCTACGAGTGAGCATGCTGCCCGTATGCAGGCCATGGACAATGCTACAGCCAACTGTAAGGACATGATCGTAAGCCTTACCTTGGCCTACAACAAAGCCCGCCAGTCAGCCATTACTGCTGAGCTCATGGATATTGTGGGCGGTGCCGAGGCATTGAAAGGGTAAATGCATATATAGTTTTATAATGTATAATATAGGTTTATAGATGTTTAATACGTATTGGGGAGGTCAATAAGGATGGCAGAAAAAGTTGTGAACACGGGAATTATTACCCAAGTTATCGGCAACGTGGTCGATGTGGAGTTTCCCGAAGGGCAGCTTCCCTTGATCTACACGGCCCTGCTTATCTCCAACCCGGGGATCAGTGATGAAGAAGATAACTTGGTTGTGGAAGTGGCCCAGCATCTAGGGGACCGTGTGGTGCGTACCATCGGCATGGACAGCACGGACGGCCTTGTCCGGGGAATGTCTGTAAAGAACACCGGCGAAGGTATCATGATGCCTGTGGGCGAAGCAGGCTTGGGACGGGTACTTAACGTTGTTGGTAGGCCCGTGGACGGGCTGGGACCGGTCAGTTCGGACAAAATGGCCCCGATTCATCGTGCAGCGCCCCTTTTTACCGAGCAGGATACAACAGTCAACGTGCTTGAAAGTGGCGTAAAAGTTATTGACCTGCTGGTTCCCTTCCCCAGGGGTGGGAAGATGGGGATGTTCGGCGGCGCCGGTGTGGGAAAGACCGTCATCATGATGGAGATGGTCCACAACATCGCCATGCAGCACGGCGGTATCTCTGTGTTTGCCGGCGTGGGTGAGCGTACCCGTGAGGGCAACGATCTCTATCATGAAATGAAGGATTCCGGCGTTCTCCCTAGAGCTGCTCTAATCTATGGACAGATGACAGAGCCTCCCGGAGCACGTGCACGGGTGGCCTTGTCTGCACTTACTGCTGCAGAGTATTTCAGGGATGAGGAAGGTAAAGACGTTCTGATTTTTATCGACAACATTTTCCGCTTTACTCAGGCCGGTGCAGAGGTTTCATCCCTCTTGGGACGTATGCCTTCTGCTGTTGGATACCAGCCTACTCTGGCGGTTGACCTGGGAGAGCTGCAAGAGCGAATTACTTCGACTACCAAGGGGTCGATCACTGCCGTGCAGTGTGTCTATGTGCCGGCAGACGACTTGACAGACCCGGCCCCTGCTACCACATTTGCCCACCTTGACGGAACAGTGGTTCTATCGAGGCAAATCGTGGAGCTGGGTATATACCCTGCAGTGGATCCGCTCGATTCTACCTCCCGCATCCTGGATCCTAACGTCATTTCGGAAGATCACTATGCAACTGCCCGGACAGTGCAGGTGGTTCTGCAGAAATACAAAGACCTTCAAGATATTATCGCTATTCTTGGAATGGATGAGCTTTCTGACGAGGACAAGCTCACAGTAGGACGAGCCAGAAGGATACAACGATTCCTCTCCCAGCCTTTCCATGTGGCCGAGTCTTTTACAGGCTCGCCCGGCAAGTATTGCAAGGTCGAAGACACAGTCCGCGGCTTCAAAGAGATCTGTGAAGGGAAACACGATGAGGTTCCTGAGCAGGCTTTCTATATGGTCGGCGGCATTGAAGAGGTTCTGGCGAAGGCAGAAAAACTGGCGGCTGTTGAATAGCATTTAAGGGGTAGGTGGCGTTATGGCAGGCAATATCATGTTAGAAGTTGTGACTCCTGACAAGGCGGTTGTAAGCGAAGAGGCTCAGATAGTAGTCGCGCCGGGGGAATTCGGGGAGTTTGGCGTGCTGATCGGTCACACCTCTTTCTTGACGACCCTGAAAACAGGGATGCTCAGGTACAAGGACAAGGGCGGCAGCGAACGGGCCGTGTTTGTGAGCGGTGGCTTTGCAGAGGTTTTGCCTAACAAGATTACGGTCTTAGCCGAGTCTGCCGACCGACGCAAAGATATAGACGTTGAGAGGGCCAGGGCTGCGATGAAGCGAGCTGAACAGCGCCTAGCTGAAGCCCGGACAAAAGAAGATATTGATTCAAGGCGTGCCGAGGCTGCTTTGCAGCGGGCAATCGGCAGAATGAAGATAGCTGAGAGAAGAGCGGCTTAGTCAGGTTTTTTAGTTATACAAGGGTTATTAAGGGGGCAAGTCAATTGACTTGCCCCCTCTTTATTGGTAATAATTGAGTTATGCAAGATGTAGCTGTTATCATATTGGCCGCTGGCAAGGGCACTCGCATGAAGTCGAACCGAGCCAAGGTGCTTCATGAGATAGTCGGGGTGCCCATGATCCGATATGTGGTCGAG
>CBFDBW010000334.1:0-3697 GCA_965603145.1 uncultured Syntrophobacterales bacterium | reverse complement strand
CGGGATGATTGCCGCCAACGCTCTCCGGGGAGATGCCCCGCTAGTCCATTGGGAAGATATCGACCGGGCATACTCCATGATTCTTGACGTCCGTACACCGGGTGAGTTTGAGGCTGGTCACGTGGAAGGGGCCGTAAATATGCCTGTCAATGAGCTACGGGGTAGAATGGAAGAGCTGCCGCGTGACCGGGAGATAGTACCGTACTGCATAGTTGGATACAGGTCCTACTTCGCCACTCGCATTCTGCGGCTTAACGGGTTCAATGTCCGGAACATCATTGGCGGTACAATGTCCCACGACATCTATCAAAGGCTCAACCGGAGATAGGGTCTGAAGAGCCTATGGCTGTTCGAAAATCAGCGGGCCGCTGTGCTCCAGTTTGGCGGTTGCCGTTCTGGCAGCGAATTCCCCCACTTTACCGGGGTCACTCACGGTCTGCCTCAGGAAGAGATAACCTGCCATGTAGGTATCGCCACACCCGGTGGGGTCGACCAGTCTCCGGGGAGGAAAGGCGGGAATTTCATAGAACCGGTCCTCGGCATAGATTAGCGAACCCCGGTTACCTCGGGTGATAATGACCTCTGCCGGGCCGTATTCGGACAGCCGCAGTGCCATTCGTCTCAGACCTTCTTCGTGAGACAGGACACGTGCCTCTTCCTCGTTAGTCTTAAGGATGGTGACCCGTCGCAGGGCTTCTTCTTTGTCCGGCCAGTCCGTCAACCGCACCTGTCCTTCATTACTATCGGTGGTCACATTCTCCCTAAGAAAGCCCTGCACATCCAGAGAAACGACGGACCTTTCAGCAAGAGACACTATTACTTCGAGAGGGATATCATCTCTGGTCAACGGGCCGAGGTGGAAGACTTTTGCCTGGATACCATCGACATCTTCAGCAGTGAACGGGAGCGCAATACCGGTTACCTTCTGCCTTCTCTGTTCCATTCCTTCCGGGTAGATGTTTATAAAGGTGGTCGTTTGCGGGCTCTCCCTGAGAAAAACGGCGATCCTATCCCGGTACAAACAATCAAGGAGGCTCCTATCATATTCGCTGAGCCTGGTGACGACGGCCACGTCCATACCCAGGCTATTCATAGCCAGTGATGAATAGCAGGCAGTACCGCCGGGCATCTCCGTTTGCCTGGTGCCGATATTCACTATATCTCTGGTGACGTGTCCAACCACGCAGACATCGAACATGGTCTACCTGTCTCCTCGCAGCAGAATCAACCGTGGACTGCTTCGGCAAATACCCGTGCGAGTATTACAATATCACTCTTTGAGTGGAATCGCCATCACGGACCAGCGACGGACTTGACGATACGAAGGTCTGGCCTTAACATAATCGTACCGGCCGATATGTACGTCCCGGAATGAGGCGTGTAGCTCTCTGTAGCCTTGCAGAATTGACAAATGACCTGCAAAGCCCTACATTGGAGTCCAGACGAACCGGACGGATTTAATGACAAGTGGTTCCGGTGTGGAGGTAAAATGACAACTATTGCTTCTTCGACTGACCGGCAGATTGCCGTGCTGGTTGATGTTGAAAACGTTGGTCTATCTTCGATACAGTGGCTCTTCGACCAGTTGGCAGATATCGGGCGGATAATTGTAAAGCGGGCTTATGGCGATTGGTCCGTGGCTGGCAACAAACGTGACCAGCTTCTCGAGCTGGGTATTGAGGCAATCCAGGTATTCCATGCAACCCCCTCGGGTAAGAACACGAGTGATATACGTCTGGGAATCGACGCCGTCGACCTGCTGTACCAGTCTACGGTTGACACTTTTGTTATCGTGTCCGCAGACAGTGATTTCGTGCCTCTGGTAAGCCGACTTCGTGCGGCCGGAAAGATGGTAATCGGTGCCGGGGACAAGAAGAATGCCCCGCACTCACTGGTGATATCGTGCGACCGGTACTACTACCTGGAAAAGCAAGCGAAGCCGCGGGCCAGGGTACACAAGGGAAAGGGACGCAGTTCAGACGTTCTCCTTACCCGTGCCGTTGAGGCCACAATGGATGAGCAGGGCAGGGTGGTCGGGAGCAAGCTTCACCAGGCCCTGCAACGTCTCGACCCGAGTTTCAGCTTTCGTGTGCTGGGTCATTCCACCTTTACCAGGTACCTTGAGGCGTCCCCCGGAGTAAAGGTTACCCGACCGGGAGGGGCGGGAGACGTAACCGTTGAACTCGCGGAGACAGCTACAGTGCCTGTGCCTGCGCCTGTTCCCGAAGTTACCGATACGGGGTGGGATGTCAGGATAGACGCCGCCTGGTCTAAACGGGCTGCCGCATCTGGAGACCGGATTCCCGGGCCTAACGCTGCCGGCGATGCCGCCAAGTTTCTCGGTGTCTCCAAGCTGAGTGCTTCGCGATACCGGACTCTGCAGGCCCTGCTCGACGCCAGCGAACTCCTGAGCGGAAAATGGAGGCGTGACGGCAATAACGTAATAAGGCGCTAGTGTAGTGTCTCTAGCACTTCGTTTGCACGCTTGACCTTATTTAAAGAATGGTTTCCGACATACCGGAGAAGGGGAAAATGCCAGGCATGCCACCCGGTGGTGGTATGTAGGGTATGTATTAATCGGCTCTTTAGTAGGAGGGTATTATGACAACAGACTACGACGAAAGGCGGGCGAGGTGGGCCAAGAAGGAGCAAGCGAAAGAAAATGAGGAACGCAAAGGGGAAGTCAAAGTCGGAGAAGCATTGGGCAAGGCAACCGGAGATATCGGAAAAACCGGTGACGTGAGGGTTAGGATTGACAATGTTGAGACGCTGAGGTTTAAGCCCTCTGTGGACTTAAAGAAGGGCGATTCCATAAGATTAACCATTGAAGCGGACTGGACCAGGAGAGACCAAAAGAATCAAGGGGAGGAACGCAAAGGGGAGGCCAAAGTCGGAGAAGCATTGGGCAAGGCAACCGGAAATATCGGAAAAACCGATGACGTGAGGGTTAGGATTGACAATGTTGAGACGCTGAGGTTTAAGCCCTCTGTGGACTTAAAGAAGGGCGATTCCATAAGAGTAACCATCGAAAAGGTGTAGCCCATACGGTTGCAAACGCTATAGCCTCTCAAACAGCCCCGATAGTTCACTGCTGAAAATAGGAACAAGAGATTTGTGTAATAGCGGATTTCCTTTAGCCGATATTTCCCATTTTGATTCGGATGAGGCAATCCTCATCTGAATACGCTACAAGAGCAAATCGTTCCTCTTTATCTTGCTCGGCAAGATAGCGTTCATATAGTGAAGCTGGCCTATTCCAACTAATTTCCGCAAACGACAAAGTAATTTACGGCCGGTTCCATTATTATCCAATGTTGGGAGGTAGAACGATGACAGACCAAGAAGAACAATCACTAAAAGAGGCCAAGCGAAAGGAAAAGCGTGCTACTGAGGAAAATGAGCAATTAGCTAGAGACCAGGCGAGAAGGAAAGCTAATTTGGCTAGAGAACAGACGATTGAAAAGGACTTGAAGGAAAGGAAAACCAAGCAAGCGGAGAAGCGCGCTGCTGAGGAACCTGAGCGACTAGCCAAAGACCAGGCGAAAAGGAAAGCTAATTTGGCTAGAGAACGGAAGATAACTGAAGGTCAAGAGGCAAGAAAGCTCAAGGCCAAAAAGCAAACACGAGAGTAAGCTAGAATGGTATTTGGCAGTGAGACGAGTTAGTTCTTGTATAACTTTCAAATTCCCCCTTTTTA
>CBFDBW010000333.1:0-3726 GCA_965603145.1 uncultured Syntrophobacterales bacterium | reverse complement strand
TGAGCGGGGAAAAGAGAATCCTGCAGCTGCTATTAGACGCTGTCGCCGGAGGTGTATTTCCTGGGGCCGTACTTTTGGTTGCTCGTCACGAGAACACCCTCTTCTTTGAAGCGGTGGGAAATGGAGCCTTACTTCCTGCACCGCGGCTCATGAGCCGCCAAACCCGTTTCGACCTCGCCTCCCTTACAAAACCTCTGGCCACTGCCTTGACGGTACTTTGTCTTGTCAGCCAGGAAAAGCTTCAACTGGCTAGTTCACTGGCAGAGCTTCTGCCCTCAATGAACATTCCGGAGGACAAAAAGGAAATCACCCTCAGACAGCTCCTCTGCCACTGCTCTGGCCTGCCGGCTTGGAAGCCATATTACCTTTCCTTACAGACCCTTGCCATGAAAGCCCGTAAACCGAGAATACGCCAAATGATCTTAGAGGAACCCCTTGACAGTTCCCCGGGCACCACCACTACCTACAGCGATCTGGGATTTCTTCTTATCGAGTGGATCATTGAACAGAGCAGCGGACAGGATCTACACCATTTCACCCGGCAAAACCTCTTCCGCCATATCGGCTGTGCCACCCCCGCCTTCCTCCCACTTGATCAAGGGTTAGCAAGAGATCCTCACGAATTTGCTGACACCGAATACTGTTCCTGGAGGGCGAGAACCATCTCTGGGCAAGTCCACGACGAGAATGGTTATGTTCTTGGCGGTGTTGCCGGTCACGCTGGGCTGTTCGGCACGGCCTCCGAGGTCAAATGTGTTCTCGATGCTATTTTGGACACACTGTCAACCGAAAACACTTCAGTTCCTTGGTCCAGAGAAAGGTTGTCCGAGTTCCTGCGACCGGCCCGTATCGATCCCTCCAGCACCTGGGCTTTAGGGTTTGACACCCCAGCCTCTTCGGATTCCAGCGCTGGTAGCCATTTCTCGGCAGAAACCGTTGGCCACCTCGGGTTCACCGGTACCTCTTTTTGGCTTGACCTGCAGAGAAAGATAACGGTAATTCTCCTCACCAATCGCATTCATCCCAGTCGGGACAACGAAAAGATCAAGGATTTCCGACCCCTGCTTCACGACGCGGTTATGGAAAAATATGGCTAAAGAGCGAGCAGCGAGCAGAGGTCAGAGGACAGAGTATAGCGGGAGGAGACGAGTTATAAAATCCTTCTGTGGGAGCGGCTTTCCAGCCGCGATGTCAAGGCGTTAACGATTACAACGATCCTATGATACACCAACCCATTGACCCAAACATACGAACGATCCACTTAATCGGAATTTGCGGCACCGGCATGGGCACACTGGCGGCGATGCTGCAGGAGGCAGGCTACCTGGTGCGGGGCTCAGATGAGAATGTCTATCCTCCCATGAGCACCTTCCTTTCCTCCAAAAACATTCAGATCAAAGAAGGGTATCGGGCCGGAAACCTCGAACCTCCCCCTGATCTGGTGGTGGTGGGTAACGTTATCCGACGTGACAACCCCGAAGCAGTGGCCACTGTGGAGCAAGGCCTAGACTACTGTTCCATGCCTCAGGCCCTGCACCGCTTTTTCTTGAACTCATCTCAATCGGTGGTGGCAGCTGGAACTCACGGCAAGACAACTACCGCGGCACTGCTTGTCTGGCTACTCACCGTGGCTGGAATGGATCCGGGTTGTCTGGTAGGCGGATTGATGGCCAATTTCCAACAGAGCTATCTCCTTGGGCGTGGTCCTTACTTCGTGGTGGAGGGGGATGAGTATGACACCGCCTTTTTCGACAAAGGACCCAAGTTTCTCCACTACCAACCGCACATATGTGTGCTCACCAGTGTTGAGTTCGATCACGCCGATATCTTCCCAGACCTGCAAGCGGTGGAAAACGCTTTTGCTCAGTTGGTGACAAGCATTCCACCGGATGGTCTCCTAATAGCCAATGCTGACGACCCGGGGGTTTCCCGATTGAGTCGGAAGGCCCGCTGTCGGCTTGTCACCTACGGTCTGCAAGAGCCGGCACAACTTAGGGTGGAAATGGCGAAATATGGTGTTGGTACTACCCGCTTCAATGTTTCCGGGCCACAAGGGTTTGAGGCGAGCTTCAACTCCCCTCTTGCGGGAGCACACAACGTGAGTAACACTTTGTCCATGGTCTCCCTGGCTCACGAACTCGGTCTGGACACAGGAACTATCCAGCAGGCACTCACTACTTTCAAAGGAGTTCGCCGCCGCCAAGAGGTAAGGGGCGAGCCAGGTGGGGTCACAGTTATTGATGATTACGCCCACCACCCCACTGCGGTACAGGCAACTCTCAAGGCGTTGCGTCCTTTCTATGGCGGTCGCCGCCTCTGGGCCATCTTCGAACCGCGGACCAATTCCAGCAAAAGGAAGGTTTTCCAGGAGCGTTACGCTACGGTCTTCGATGCAGCCGACCTTGTGCTTATCAAGGAGCCTCCCGGGTTGCAAAGCATTGCCCCAGAAGAGCGGTTATCAGCGGCGCAGCTCGCAAAAGATATCAGCAAGCGCGGGGGGGTGGAGGCCCACTATTTCCCCGAGGTGGACAGCATGCTTCCCTTCATCATATCTGGGGCCAAAGCTGGAGACGTGCTACTGATCATGTCCACTGGATCCTTTGATAATCTAATCGAGAGGCTATTGGAAGGACTGGAGAGCAAGTGAATTCAATCGGTGGGCAGTGCCCACCCTACGTTATAGAATGCCTAAAATGTCTAAAGTGTCTAAAATTTGTCATGAGAATTTCCGCGCCGCCGTGTCGCCGCGTCACATCGTCGTCGCGTCAGGATTTTTTCCCCTGACCCCTCGCTGCCCGCTGGACGGCCAGGTGCGCTCTGCGGATGGGTTCCGGTAAGCGGTATTTCAAGCAGCATCCCATCACCAACCTACGACTGCTCTCCACCTCCGCCAGATGTCCAGGTGAGACGTAAAGAGGTTTGACCTTTGTTCTGGTACGCAAAACCACCCCCACCCTCTCGTCACGGAACCGTAGCGAACGATACTGGCCTTTCATAGGCCCCACCTTCCCGTGTGTTCCCACCAATCTCGTTTTGGCACAGCCCACCGTGGGCAAATTCAGCCACAGTCCCAGATGGCTGGCAAGACCCAACCGGCGCGGATGGGCTCTACCCTGACCGTCACAGAGCACCACATCAGGTTCCTCTCGTAAGCGCTCAAACGCTCGCAAGAGCAGCGGTATTTCGCGAAAGGAGAGAAGGCCGGGAATGTAGGGATAAGAAAACTTTCCTTGAAATCGAACAAGTTCTCTGAATTCTAGACCTGGATAGGTGTAAGTGGCCATGGCCGCCACAGCTGTATCATGGCGCCGGGAGTAGCCCACATCTGCTCCCGCCACCACGGTGATTTCATCCGGCAGCGGCTTCAGTATCACGCTAGACGCCAACCGCTTCTGCAGGGCTATGGCTTCTTGAGGGGAAAGATTCCAGGAGTGGAGCATAGTATTGCGGATTTGGGATTGCGGATTTCGGAATTGAGGGATTTTAGATCTCAGATTTTAGATTTCAGATTTTGGGATTTGGGGATGAAGGAATTGAAATTGGAGATCGCACATCCCAAATCTCACATCTTTAGTTCTTTAGACATTTTAGACACTTTAGACATTTTTGGCATTCTATAGTGTAGGGGGGGCACTGCCCACCAAAGGATCAGATAATAAATGGGAACTGAGCAAAGTGGAATAACATGACGCTATGCGCCATGCGCTCTGCGCTTTGCGAAATTAC
>CBFDBW010000332.1:0-3741 GCA_965603145.1 uncultured Syntrophobacterales bacterium | reverse complement strand
AGGGCTCACTCACCAATGCATATCGCCGTGTATTTTAGTTTTAGATCGGCTATCTATTGCATTCCAATCCGGCCCCTGCAAAAGGATAAGGCTGATCTGGAAAAACAGACCCCTTTTCTATTGCAAAACCCCAAAAGGATTGGTTCAATGATAAACTGCTTTTCTCCGAATAGACAGCTGAATCCCCATAAAAATCTAACTTCAGTGCCGCCAATACTGGTTGAGCATGAAGTGTTCTGACCGGGAGGAATAGATGGAGCCAGCAGCCGAGAAAGTCAACAACCGCAACCGCATGAAGAAATTAGGCTCGGTATTGTTACTGCTTGCCGTCTCGGCTGCACTGGCCGGTGCCTACTGGTTCATTGTTTTACGCTACCGCGTCACTACCGACGATGCCTATGTCATGGCAGACAGCGCCCGCATAAGCAGCCGGGTGCCAGGTTCTGTGCTCAGAGTAATGGTTGAAAACGATCAACCGGTGGTAGGCGGCCAGGTGCTGGTTGAACTCGATCCCAGAGACTACCAGGCAGCGGTGGATCAGGCCGCCGGAGCTCTGGCCAGAATCGAAGCGGAAGTCCAAGCCACTGAAATCTCCGTCTCTCTAACAGACACCCAGACAGGGGCTCAAGTGCAAGAAAGCAAAGCCAAGCTCCAGGAAACTCGAGACAAGAAGAGACAAGTATCACATAAGCTTGAGGAACTGCAGAAGAAAAGAGTTGCAGCAAATGCCGATTTGAAAATGGCTAAGCAGGATTTCAAACGTATCGAAAGTCTCTTTGAGCGTGGGGTGGTCTCTGAAGAGCAGTCCGACAGAATTCGGACAAACCTGGTCAAGGCCGAGGCCCAGGTCGCGGCCATCGATGCAGAACTCGCTGCGGTAAGGGCTTCCATCCAGGCCAGTGAGCAGGAAGTGGAACAGGCGCTGGCCCAACTGCAGAGTGCTCAGGGTGACCTTCGACAGGTTGAGGTGTTGAGTCACAAGCTCGCAGCACTGCATGGAGAGCGACAAGAGGTCCGGGCAAAGTTAGAGGCTGCTCAGCTTGATCTTTCCTACTGCCTGATAACTGCCCCCATCGCAGGTTACATAGCACAGAAGAGCATTCAGCTAGGTGACCGCCTTCAAGCCGGTCAGCCACTGATGGCTGTCGTGCCTCTGCAAGATATCTACGTTGAGGCAAACCTCAAGGAGACCCAGCTGCAAAACATTCGTCTGGGACAGCCTGCCACTTTCAAGGCGGATGTCTACCCCAACTACACTTACCATGGCAAGGTGGTCGGGATCCGGGCCGGCACCGGTGCCTCCTTCTCACTTCTGCCACCAGAAAACGCCACCGGCAACTGGATCAAAGTGGTGCAGCGGGTTCCCGTAAAAATCAGTCTGGACGAGCCACCGCCGGCAGATTACCCCTTGAGGGTAGGCTATTCTCTTCACGTTACCGTTTCCACCCGGGATCGAAATGGCAGAACGCTGCTGCCTCTCGCCTCCAAACCCTGACTGCCGCATGGTTTCAAAGATGACAGACTCAGCAAAGACGCCGAGTGTCAACAAGTGGATCGTGGCCCTCACCGTGATGGTCCCCACCTTCATCGAGGTGATGGACATCAGTGTGGTCAACGTATCCCTGCCTCACATCCAGGGAAGTCTTAACGCCGGACTCGATGAGGTAACTTGGGTACTGACCTCATACCTGGTCGCCAATGCCATTATCATTCCCATTACCGGCTGGCTCTCCAGCGTCTTCGGCAGAAAACGTTATTTGCTGTTTTCCATCACCGTCTTTACCGGGAGTTCTCTGCTCTGTGGTGCGGCACCGTCCCTGGAGGTTCTCATTGTGGCGCGCATCTTTCAAGGACTGGGGGGTGGCGGCCTGCAGCCCCTTTCCCAGGCGATTTTGTTTGAGACCTTTCCGGTAGTGGAGCATGGCCTTGCCATGGCGGTCTTTGGTATGGGGGTAGTAATGGCACCGATTCTGGGGCCGGTGGTGGGAGGATTCATCACCGATACCTGGAGTTGGCGCTGGGTGTTCTACATTAATCTGCCGGTGGGAATCCTGGCCATTTCCCTGGTGATGCTGTTTGTTTACGACCCGCCGTACATTCGCCGTAAAACCTTCCACATTGACACCTGGGGGCTTTTCCTGCTCACCATTGGCATCGGTTGTTTGCAGATTGTTTTGGATAAGGGGGAGCGCGAGGACTGGTTCAATTCACGGTTTATCGTTTGTTTGAGCGTAATCGCAGCAGTATCGCTTCTCCTTTTTATCGTCGTGGAACTTCGCACCGAACATCCGGTGGTTAATCTCAGAGTTTTCCGAGACAGGAGCTTCCTCGCCGGCAATTTGACCATATTCACGGGTTTCGGCTGCATGTTTGGCAGCTTTGTTCTCCTGCCCTTGTATGCCCAGAAACTGATGAACTACACCGCCCTGTGGGCGGGTCTGCTCCTTGCCCCCGGCGGCATGATGAGCTTCATGATCATGCCTGTTGCCGGAATGCTCTTGAAAAAGGGCGTAAAGCCAAGGACTTTACTGGCGCCGGGTCTTGCTACCATGGCATATGCCATCTGGTTGATGTCCGGCTTCAACCTGGAGGCAGGTTTCTTGGCCATTGCTTGGCCTCGAATGGTCCAGGGTTTTGGTCTGGGTCTTTTCTTTGTGCCACTGACTACTGCAACCTTTATGAATATCCCCAAAGAGGAAACAGGAAATGCCTCGGCTATCTATAATTTACTGCGCAACCTGGGTGGAAGTTTCGGGGTCGCTCTGAGCGCTACCATTCTGGCCCAGCGGGCCCAGCTGCATCAGACCTTCCTGGTGGAAAAGATTACTCCTTACCAGCCTGCATTCCAGATCAGTTACCAGCGTATACTGCAGTGGCTCCAGATGCACCATGCCGAGCTCGCCAATCCCACCACCGCCATGGCCTTGATTTACCGGCAGGTAATTCGTCAGGCCAATATGCTGGCGTTCAACGACACCTTCTGGATTCTTGCCTGTTTTACCGCCGGTCTTATTCCTTTGACCCTGCTCTTTCGCAAAGCCACGGTGGCAACAAGTCCACCTCATGGGGTACAGTAAAATATTATCAAGAATGACGACCCGTTTGACCCAAATTATACATAAAATTGCAAAACTCTGTAAATTTTCAATTAGTTAACATCTAAAAAGCATATCTAAACCTACTAGAGATCATTGGGGAATTTTAGCCCTGGTTGGTTTTCGAGATGCGAGAATAGGTTGAGCCGAAACTTCACCTCAGATCGAGAAATGTAAATGCACCTCAATCACTGCGAAACTGTAGATCCCTTAATTCACACTCCGCTGGGATTTACACTGGTACAAGATATGACTCCATCTACGTGGAGAAAAAGAAAAGCCCCCACCGACCGGACGGAAAACGGCCAGTAGGGGCCATTTCATTTAACTCATGCTACTTTTCAATCTACTTGGATATTTCTACAGTCAAGTGATTGTTGAGCGTCCCAAAGGAGTTATGGACCACTTGATCATTGTTGGGATCATTCTGCCATTGCCCATCGATGAGATACTTATACTCGTACCCTCCAGGGGCGAGAGTGACAATCTTGGTCCACCTCCCTTTTTCGTCCTTCTTCATCGTGTGCTTCTTAAGATCCCAACTGTTGAAGTCTCCTACCAAGATGGCTTCTTTGGCTTCTGGGGCCTCTAATTTGAAGGTAATCCTTATTGTCTGTGTTTTCTTTTCCTGCTTTTTCTTGGACAT
>CBFDBW010000331.1:0-3759 GCA_965603145.1 uncultured Syntrophobacterales bacterium | reverse complement strand
TTTTGGTACCAGATACTTGGCCAAAACCCGAGCGAAGATCTCCACCGAGGTTTCGTATTCTTCCGCGATAACCTCATTGGCGCCGAGTTTATGCAGGGCAGCCGTCTCTGCCAAAAAGCGGGTTCGAACAATAATATGGATCTTAGGGTTTAATCTTCTTGCAACTGCGGTAATTTTTCGAGTTGCGGTTGGATCTGAAATAGCCACTACCATTACCCGCGCGGCCTCAATCCCGGCATGATCAAGGACCGCTTCATGGGTGGCGTCACCATACATTATGGGTTCACCCGCCTTCTTTTCGTTGCGAACGGTCTCTGGGTTCATCTCGATGATGACATGGGGGATCTTAGCCGTCTTGGCGGCCGCGGCGACGTTTTTCCCATTCAAACCGTAGCCCAATATAATCAGGTGGTCTGCAAGCTCTTGCACTTGATGCGAATTCATTGATTCCGACTTTTTGGAGAAGCCGCTTTTGAGCTTTACGGGAAGGGGCAATCGCAGGGTAGCATTGGCAACTCTGGGTGCAAGAGCCATAATAAACGGTGTTGCCCCCATGGTAATGACGGCGACTGCCAGAAAAAGTTGGAACGTATCACCTACGAGCAATCCATAGTCAACACCGACTCTGGCCAAAATGAATGAGAATTCTCCCACCTGACACAGTGTAAGACCGACTATGATCGCGGTGCGCAGAGGAAAGCCAAGGAAAAGTACGGCAGTAGTAGCAATGAAAGTCTTGGAAATGATGACCGCCACAGAGATTAGGGCAACCTGATCTGGATGTTTAATTAAAAAACCAAGGTCTAAGAGCATCCCGATGCTAACGAAAAACAAACTGGTAAAGACATCTCGAAACGGCACAACGTTGCCAAGCGCATGGTATCCATATTCGGACTCCGAGATGATCAGGCCAGCCAGAAATGCCCCCAGCGCCAGAGAAAGCCCTGCAAGATAAGTCAACCAAGCGACGCCAAAGCACATGACCAGAATGCTTAACAAGAACAACTCTCGGCTTCGGGACCTGGCGATCTGATAGAGCAGTGCCGGCACGATCCATCTGGCACTTGCCGCCACGAGGGCAAAAACACCTATACCTTTGAGTGCCAAAAAGGCAAGGGATTTTCCTAGATGGGCTCCTTCGCCAACCAATAAAGGGGTGAGCAGGATCATGGGGACAACAGCGATGTCCTGAAAAATCAAAACAGCGAGTGCCATGCGGCCATGGGGGCTGTCAAATTCGGCCTTTTCCTGAAGGATTTTCAAGACAATGGCGGTGCTGCTCAGGGAGATAAAGAAACCTATGAACACTGCCTCATTGAAAGGACGGCCCAATCGTATCGAGATAGCAAAACTCACCAGGAAGGTCAAGATCACTTGTAGAGAACCGCCTAAAACCACCGACTTCTTCATGCGCACGAACTCTTTTAGAGAAAATTCAACGCCGATGGTAAAGAGCAGCAACACCACACCAATTTCGGCGAGGATTTCCACTTCATGGATTGCGCTGATGAGCCGAAATCCATATGGCCCGGCGAGAATTCCCGTTAAGAGAAAGCCCAGAACGGACGGCAAGTTGAGGCGCTGACAAATCAGAAGAACGCCGATGGCCAAGGAGAATATGACAAGAACATCCTTAAATAACACTACTTCCATTTCAAACCCTAAAAAGAATTACCGCAATGAAAATTTCTTTGCAGGCAACAGAGCCTCGAGATTTATTGTACTTTATAATCACCGTTCCAGTCCATTGCCACCCGTCCATTTGTAATTTTTCCGCGGGCAAATCCCCCGGTTGGTCGATCCTCCAGGGAGAGTAACCATCGCAGAACTCTTTACAAAGACAAAAGAAAACTTACCTTAATTGCGACCAACAAACTCAGTTTGTTTTCGGAAAATTACATGGACAATTGTTTCTTTATAGAAAGGTTGAATGCACTATGAAATGGTCACTAAAACTGGTAAGTTATGCGGGAATTCCCATCTACATACACTTGACATTCCTTCTCTTAGTGGGATGGCTGGGAATGGTTCACTGGATGGGGAGGGGGAGTCTTGAAGCTGTTATTGCAGAAATTGGCTTCATCCTTGTCCTTTTCACTTGTGTTCTACTCCATGAGTTCGGCCATGCACTTACTGCAAAAAGATACGGGATAAAAACCCGTGATATCAACTTGCTGCCCATCGGTGGTGTGGCACGCCTGGAGCGAATGCTTCATTGCTAGAAAGGGAGTTATTTTATGCACCGCTTCAAAAACATACTTATTTTGCATGACAGGAGACCGGGACACCAGCTTACCATAAAACGTGGGGGCGATCTTGCCAGGAGAAATCAGGCCAGACTAACTGTGGTTGATGTCATAGAAGATGACTCATGGGATTCAGGCGAAATCTACGCCTCGGCGTCATTTCGAGAACTCAAGCAGCTTGTCATCGAAGAGCGGCAAAAGGATCTTGAAAGTGCCATTGAACCTGTGAGGCAACAAGGGCTGGACGTTCGAGCAAAGTTGCTGTTCGGAAAACCATTTCTTGAGATCATCCGTAAGGTGTTGCGAGAAAACCACGACTTGGTAATCAAGACCGCTCAGGGAGAGGGCGGGTTGAAGGGTATGCTTTTCGGCAGCACTGCCACGCACTTGATGAGGAAATGCCCCTGCCCAGTTTGGGTGGTCAAAGAGGAAGAGAACGAACGGTATGATCGGATAATTGCTGCGGTGGACCCGGATCTTTCGAATGAGCAGATAAACGAACTCAATATAAAAATCATGGATGTAGCGACTTCCCTTGCCAAGCTGGAAGAGAGCGAACTCCTCGTCGTCCACGCTTGGTCGCTTCACGGCGAAACCATCCTGAGGGGCGGAGTCGGAAGAATGGACCAGGAGGAAATCGATAGTTTGGTTCGGGAGGCTGAGGCTGCGCATAGAACGAGGTTGAATAATCTCTTGCAGAAATATGATCTGCAAGATCTTAACCACAGGGTGCCTCTCTTAAAAGGTGAAGCGGGAAGAGTGATTCCGGAGCTGGTGGAAAAGAAGCGGGCAGATCTTATTGTCATGGGCACCCTGAGCAGATCTGGTGTGGCTGGCTTTCTTATCGGGAACACCGCAGAAAAGATACTCCACAAGGTGGACTGCGCGGTCCTGGCAGTGAAGCCTGTTGGGTTTGTCACCCCAGTGAAACTTAGCTGATGTCAATGAAAAGATGGTGGTACGAGATATCACTCTGCCACCATCTTCACCATTTTGTAACAAGCAAAACGACAGGCCTTGCCAGCGAAAATTCTCTACTGAACGACCCAGACAGCCTTTCAGGCCGAATTCTCAATGACTTTCTTCGTTATACTGCCAAAGAGGAAGTCCATGACGCCCGAATACCCTCGCCGATCCATGACTATTGTCCCACACCCACTGGTTCGAACTTCTTGGAGTATGTCATTGACTGGACTATCGATTCCCTTGACCACCATCGTGGTTACTTGCTTTTCGCTGAGGCCTGCATCCGGGAGCATTGCTTTTACCTTTTCCACCGGCGCGGGCACCACTTGATCTCTAACCAGTGCGATGGTGTGAACGGAGTCATAAATAAGCCGCTGGTAAAGACTTCGTTATTCGGGAGACCGAGGTAAAAGATCAGCTTATATCGTTCATGTAGATATTTTTGTGCCCTACTCGAACACCAAATTGTCGATGAAGCGGACGGGAAATCAAGGACACAAGATTTTCAGGCAGGTAACGGTTATCCGTGAGTAAACATAACTTGCCA
>CBFDBW010000330.1:0-3774 GCA_965603145.1 uncultured Syntrophobacterales bacterium | reverse complement strand
GAATAGTTTGATTGGGACAATGAAGGATTTGATTGGCCAGGATCGCAAACTGAGGCTTGCGGTGCAAAACCTTATCCCACAGCTAGGCAAGAGCGAAGATCAGACAGAGACCTCGTTATTTACCTCTTTACAAAATTTATAATCTGAGATAGACGATTTTCTACCGCGGAGAAAGCTGCCAAACTTCAACAGGCTGTTGCCCAGATCCAGTCTTTTTTGAAGTGGTTTAAAATCTTCAGCTTTTACCGGAACTCTGTCTCCTGTAGGAGCGGTTTCCCCGCCCGCCTCGGCTGAGCGAGAGCGATGGCGGGCAGGCAGCCGCGATTCGACCCTCAAGCTGACAAGTCATATTTGGACAACCTGTGACATATGGTGAAGTGATGGGAACATCAACCGTCCCTGAAAAACCTGATTCCGCGATTGCAGGAGGCACCCTGGGGACCTTCGCTGGGGTTTTTACCCCAAGCATTTTAACTATTCTGGGAATCATCCTCTTCCTGCGGTTCGGTTACGTTGTCGGGAACGCAGGCCTAGGTCGCGCCCTCATCATTATTGGCCTGGCAAACGCCATCTCTGTACTAACCAGTGTTTCACTTTCTGCGATTGCCACGAACATCAAGGTCAGGGGTGGAGGGGATTACTATCTCATCTCTCGGACCCTTGGTATGGAGTTCGGTGGCTCCATAGGGATTGTCCTCTTTCTCGCCCAATCGGTATCTGTCGGCTTCTACTGTATAGGGTTGGGCGAGGCCGTGACCAGCTTCATTCCAGATGCTGGAAGAGTTCTGCCACAGATCATAGCTGGCCTCGCAGTGTTATTTCTTTTTGTCTTCGCCTGGTTGGGTGCGGATTGGGCCACCAAGTTCCAGTATGTGGTGATGGCTGCATTGGTAGCCGCGCTGATCTCGTTTTTTGCCGGCGGTCTGGCCAAGTGGGACACGGCAATTCTCGTTCAAAACTGGGCTGCGCCTCCTGCTGGTCCTAGGTTTTGGGTTCTATTCGCCATTTTCTTTCCGGCGGCCACAGGCTTCACCCAGGGCGTAAGTATGTCAGGTGACCTCAAGGATGCGGGTAAGAGCTTACCATTGGGAACATTTTTGGCGGTGGGGCTGTCGATCATCGTTTACTTCGGGGTGGCGGTAGTATTCGCTGCCACCCTGCCCAACGACCTCCTCATTAGCGACTACGGGGCCATGAAGCGTGTTGCGCGGTTCAACTTTCTCATCGATGCAGGGGTAATCGCAGCCACTTTGTCCTCCGCCATGGCCAGTTTTATGGGCGCACCTCGCGTCTTGCAATCCCTGGCAGGTGACCGTACTTTTCCTTTCCTGCTGCCGTTTGCCAAGGGATCCGGCCCCACCGGGAATCCTCGTCGAGGTGTTTTGCTCTCTGGGTTAATCGCTCTGGGCACTATAACTCTGGGCAATTTGAATCTGGTCGCATCAGTTGTCTCTATGTTCTTTTTGATTTCCTATGGCCTTCTGAACTACGCTACTTTTTACGAGGCTCGGGCTGCCAGCCCATCATTCCGCCCTAGGTTTCGTTTTTTTGATCTGCGGCTCAGCTTCCTCGGCGGGCTAATTTGCCTCGGAGCGATGCTGGCAATTGATCTGGCGGCTGGTGCAGCGGCAACTGCACTGCTGTTTGCCATCTACCAGTATCTCAAGCGAACCGCAGGTCCAGCACGGTGGGCTGACAGTCGTCGCTCTTACTACCTACAGCGCGTGCGGGAGAATCTTCTGGCTGCAGTAGCAGAGCCCGAGCATCCTCGGGATTGGCGCCCGCATTTGCTTGCCTTCTCCAATGACTCCCACAGACGCAAGCAACTTCTCCGATTTGCTTCCTGGCTTGAGGGAGGCAGTGGCCTTACCACAGCGGTGCGCATTCTGGAAGGAGAAGGGGTGAAAATGCTGAAACTACGTCAGGAAGCTGAAGCGGAACTTCGTGCCGACATCGCTGACTATGGTATGCAAGCGTTTTCCCTTGTAGTAGCCGCACCCAATCTCAACCTTGGTGTTCATACCCTGGTGCAATCTTTTGGCATCGGGCCGCTGCGGGTGAATACAATTCTTCTCAACTGGCTCGAACAGCTTCCCAAAGGCATTCTTGGCCTTGGGGAATTTCAATCTGCAACAAATCTCCGCACCGCCTTCCGTCTGGGTTGTAACATCGTGGTGCTGGACGCCAAGGAGGACGAATGGGTCTCCCTGGAGGCTCTTTCCCCCAGTGAAAGGCGTATAGATGTATGGTGGTGGGACGATGCGACCGGCCGCCTGATGCTCCTCCTTGCGTATCTGATGACCCGAAGTGATGCGTGGGGTGAGGCGAGGATTCGGGTGCTGGCTGCTGGGCAAGATGGGGAATTAGATGAAGAGGTGGAGGGCCTCAAAAAGATGCTCGAGGAGGCCCGAATTGAAGCGGAACCAGAGATAGTAGAGAACATGAGCTCCAAAACTGTTGTGGGGCACTCCGCCGATGCTGCCCTGGTGTTTTTCCCATTTCGACTGCGGGCTAATCAGCTTCTGGACCCCTTAGATAAACCTCTTGAGGCGATTCTCCCTCGTTTGCCCATTGTGGCTCTGGTTCTGGCAGCTGAGGATATCGAACTCGACGCTGAACCTGAAGAAGGGATAGCTGGAGAAATCGCTGCAGCGCTCGATACCTTTGCAGATGCCGAGAAGAAAGTGCGGGAGGCGGAGAAGGAGGCAGTTGCCGCCAAGGAGGAGTCAGAAAAATGGTTTCGAGAGGTCCGGGCTGCCACTGAATCCGGCGCCAAGCAAGAGGAGTTGTCTAAGATAGAGGCTGCTGCCCTTGAAGCCGAAGAACGGGCAAGCAAAGCTACTCGGCGGGCAGCGAAGGCCGTGGCCAAATTGGAAGATGCAGCCAGAACGGTTGAAGCCCTTGGGGTAAAACCTCCCGAGGGAGACAAGGAGCCCGGGGACACGCAAGAATGATCTCTGGGAGCTGACGCCAGCCGCAGCAAAGCACTAATGGAATTCAGAGGCGCGTGGCCAGCCACATCTTGGTCAACAGTGCCCTTAGAGGTCATCCAATCCAACACCCTTCACCTGGTCAAGAAAACCTTCGAATACATTCCAACAGTATTGCTTAAAAAGAAAAGCCCCCATAAAAAGATGAGAGCTTATCTGTAATTCAAATGGCGTCCTCAAGGGGATTCCCTGTTCACCCCAGTTTTTTTCTACGTCTCAGGCAGAACAAAAATCTTGTTGAGTTTTACCCTTCTCGAAGACAACTGTATGTACACTAAGCAACTGAGCGGTACTGAGCTTGTTAAAACTTGTACATAGTGACGGGTTCTGAAAAGTTGGTGTCTTGAAAGGGGCGACTCTGTGTAATTTTCAAAATACATCTCTTGAGCTCTCGAAGAAAGTAAAAGAGCTTAAATAAAAACTTTTCAACATATATCCGGTAGAATTTCGTTATTGCCTGGTCATATGGTACAAGAATTAAATGACAACTTAACCCAATTCTGTAGCCTATGATCTGTCCATTAGATGTAGTAAAGACTTTGTCAGAAAGTGAGTTCTGAAATATACCAAACTGGCACCAACTAACCTTGTTCTTTGGTGGGGTCGTAATTGGCCTTCCACCCGACCCCTGTCTGGGTAAGTAGAAACTCTTCTCCTACCACTGTCAGATCAAACCCTGGCAACTGCACGTATCTTAATGTCTGAAATAGAATAACGAGCATGTATCAGCTCATTTTCTCATCCAATAGTTTCCTCAAAACATAAGGCAGAATACCGCCGCTTT
>CBFDBW010000329.1:0-3779 GCA_965603145.1 uncultured Syntrophobacterales bacterium | reverse complement strand
GTCAATTTCATCCAGAGCCTTTCCTGACCCTAATACCACCGTAGTCAATGGATCTTCGGTAATGGTGATTGGCAGTCCGGTCTCTTCACGGAGGAGCTTGTCGAGACCTTTCAGAAGTGCTCCACCTCCGGTGAGAACAATGCCGTTATCCACAATATCAGCAGCCAGCTCTGGCGGTGTCTGCTCAAGCGCACTTTTTACAGTTTCCACAATGGTTTTGATTTGCTCAATTATGGCTTGTCGAACTTCATCGGAGTCGATTCCGATTGTCTTCGGAATACCAGTAATCAGGTCCCGTCCCTTGATCTGCATGTGTTCAGCTTGCTCAGCCCGATAAGCGTTGCCGACGGTGGTCTTGATCAGCTCTGCGCTCGGCTCACCAATGAGGAGATTGTACTTGTTTTTGATGTACTGAAGGATAGCTTCATCCATTTTATCGCCACCAACTCGTACCGATTTACTGTAAACGATGCCGGCCAGAGAGATTACTGCCACTTCAGTGGTGCCGCCCCCGATATCCACCACCATATTACTTGTGGGCTCGGTGATGGGCAATCCAGCGCCGATTGCAGCAGCCATGGGTTCTTCAATGAGGAAAACCTCTCTGGCACCGGCTGACTCTGCAGATTCTCGCACTGCCCGTTTTTCCACTTGAGTGATGCCGGAAGGCACACAAGCGATTACCCGTGGCCGTACAAGGGTACGATGGTTGTTTGCTTTCTTGATAAAGTACCGGAGCATTGCTTCAGCCACTTCAAAATCGGCAATGACACCATCCTTCATAGGGCGGATTGCTTTAATGTGTGTGGGAGTGCGGCCCAGCATCATCTTCGCTTCCTGCCCCACAGCCAGTACCTTGTTGCCTCCTCGACCATTCCTCCGTACAGCAACAACTGAAGGCTCGTCTAGGACAATGCCATTGCCCCTGACATAAACAAGGGTATTGGCTGTGCCCAGATCAATAGCCAAGTCGCTGGACAGCCATTCGAAAATGGGGTTAAAAATCACAACTGCAGTCCTCCCTTCTTCCCGGGCAACGGTGATGCTCAAATCATACAGCAACTAGGACTACCTCGTCCCACCGACTGACGGGCCCCTGAACGCACTTCGGGACCCACCCTACCTCGCTTTTTTTTCACGCAGTCTATGGAGAGAGGATATACGTTATTTGTGACAGCTTTACGAACAACAATAAAGCAAAATATATGCCATAATATTGCAAAAACACGATAAACATTTTTGGGGAAACTCCTGGAATACAAATCGCTTGACAATTACTGGTTTTTCCTATAAAAGAATCTGTTGTTCCATTAGTTACATATCAGCTCCGGCTTTGGCAAAACACCACCCCAAAAAAGGCAGGACCTGCTTTTGGTGCCTTTTTTTTGCTTGACAGTTGTTGTTCCTTGCTTGTTGTCCGTCTTCTATTGCATGAGGATTGCTCCGAGTTTGTCCATCCATGAATAAAAAAGAGGCCCCGGCAACTTCCAGCCTCGACTCAACTATCCTCTCCAGTACAGCCACGGACCTACAAGAACGGACCTATTCTTTTAACCCGAGCCACCGCTCACAGTGAAAAGGGGACAGATGAAGATATTGGATGCAAGCAAGTATCAAGTTGCTCCCGTGCGAGCTGGATACACGGACCGGATCTTACAGCTGGATTTAGGTTCCTTCACCATATCGATAACAGAAGTGGATCCTGATTTCAGGCGCAAATACATCGGCGGTCGTGGCTATGCCATGAAGATGATCTGGGACGGAACCACTGAGGAGACCCGCTACGACAGTCCAGAAAATATTCTGGTCATGGCCAGCGGACCTCTCGGTAATGAACCAAGATTCCCGGGAACTGGGAAGTTCGTCGTAGGCACCATTTCCCCCCTTACAGAGACCTTTGTCGACTCAAATATTGGGGGCCATTTTGCGCCGCTGTTGAAGATGTCAGGCTTTGACGCCCTTGCTGTTCATGGGATCTCCAAAGAAGAAGTGGTGGTGATCGTGGATGGCGATGAAGGCACCGTAACTGTCACCACAGCCCCCTCATTCGGCGAGGAAATTGACAGAGGGGGACTAGAATATGGCGAGGCCCTTTTGAAAGAATTCACGGGTGGCGAACTCACAGAAAATGTGGCTGCAGTAACCACCGGCAATGGTGCCTTACACGCCAGATTCGGCATTATTAACAGCCTGTTTTACGACAGGCGTCGCCGCCGGATCCGCAGCAAACAAGCCGGGCGCGGTGGAACAGGAACCGTCATGCGGGTTAAGGGTCTGAGGGCGGTGATAGTCCGTTCGAGCCAGGCCCGGGTCAAGGCAAATCATCCTGCAGATAAAGAGTCCGTACAGCAGGCGGGAGCTAAACTAAAGAGGGTAATAAGCCAGCAAGATCCTAAACAGCTCAACCTGCGCGCCTGGGGCACCCCCGTTCTGGCTGAGTACATGAACAAGTTCCATTTACTGCCAGTAAATAACTATCAATACGGCCAGCATCCTGATGCTCCGGCGGTATTTGCTGACGTTTTTCTGGAGCGCTACTTCAACAAAGAAGTACCAGACGGCTGCTATATGGGCTGCAATCTGGCCTGCGCCAAAGGGGCCGAAGATGTTGCCCTTACCAGAGGTCCGCAGGCTGGCAGGAAGGTGGGCATTGATGGCCCGGAATACGAAACTCTCGGAGCTGTCACCTGCCAGGGAATATTTGATCCTCACTTTATTATGGAATATAACTGGTACTGTGACGAGTACGGCCTGGACACAATTTCTATGGGCGTGACAGCCGCATTTCTTATGGAGTGCTTTCAGCGGGGGTATTTATCCGTCGAAGAGACCGGCTATGATTTATCCTGGGGTAACATTGACGCCGCTGACCGTCTGTTGCATGAAACAGCCAGAGGGGAGGGACTAGGTAAGATATGTGGTCAAGGGGTGCAACGGGCAAAGAGGTGGGTTGCGGAAAAGTACCGTGCAAAAACAAACACATCCATTGATGAAACTATGTGCGAACTGGACAAGTTCGGGATGGAAGTCAAGGGGTTGGAGTTCTCTTTGTATATTTGCAAAGAGTCGCTGGCTCAGCAGGGCGGATACGGCTTCTCCCTTAAGGGACCCCAACATGATGAGGCCTGGCTGATTTTCATTGATCAGGTACATAATGAGATACCCTCTTTTGAAATGAAGGCCGACGCCTTGAAGTGGTTCCCGCTGATCCGCACCTGGTTCAATGCAGTGGGACTCTGCAAGCTTCCCTGGATTGATGTGCGCCATCCAGAGGCGGCCCAGACAGACAACCCTTCCCAGAATCAGCCCACTCTTGAATACTATGCTCAGTACTACAGTGCCACGATAGGTGAGAACAAAAGCGTACGGGATATTCTCGATGACTCGGAGAGGCTGCATGTCTTACAAAAGATGATTAACGTACGCCAGGGAAAGGGGACGAGAGATTTCGATCAGATACCACTAAGGGCCATGGGACCAGTTTACTTCAACGAATACCAAGCACGTAGCGACTACTACGATGACTGGTTGCGGGAGGAACTTGGAACAGACGCTGCCCTCCCCAAGTCGCCCGAACAAAGACACCAAGCTATCTTGAACCTCAGGCGGCAGGCATATCAAAAGCTCTGTGACGAAGTCTACAAGGCCAAGGGATATACTCGCGAAGGGGTGCCTTTACGGAAAACCCTGGAAAAATTCGAGCTATTAGACGAAAAGGCTGAAGTGCTGCTGCGGGCCCATGGAGTCTAATCAGTGATTTAAATTTTAGGCATTTTAGA
>CBFDBW010000328.1:0-3795 GCA_965603145.1 uncultured Syntrophobacterales bacterium | reverse complement strand
AGGTATTGGGGCAAATCACCAGCCCTCACCGGTCCATACCTTACCCGAAATCCGGTTGCCTTTTTCACTTCATGTGCCGCCACTCCAGTGGCTCCAAGCTGGGGCAGGATTATGGTTCTGTGGTTGACGACTCTCTCCAACTGAACCTTTTGGATGCGATTTACAAGCTCAGAGGTTCCAAAAGTCCTCTTCCCGGCAGCGCACCAAACGTTGATACCAAAGGTCTCCAACACCAACAACCAAAGGTTCCTCCCCGAAAGCTCACGACGAAGCAGATCAAAACTCAGCTTGTAGTTTGAGGTGACCAGAACCGGAGAGTCAGAATCCGGCTCGCCAACAGCGTATAATCCTGCCGGAACCGTGTAGTGCATTCTCCTGATGCCCCATCTGACTCGACAGCCGCCTAGCTTGTCTTTCAAACCCATGTGCGTTGAAATAATGGCAACTTTGCCCACAGGAGTCTGTTTCCAACCCTTGAACCAGCTAGCCTTTTCATCCACCACTTCCCCACCGGGGAAGGTTTCGGGGCCTCAGCACGCTTCGGTTGACTTCGGCTTTGCGCTGGCAGCACTGCAATCTGTCGTTAGAGTCTCGTCTTCCATGCTATGACCTTTGTTTGAGGATGTGTGATCTGAGATGTGAGATACGGGGTCAATGATTTCAAGCTCGCACATCTCATATCAGATTTTAATTATTATAACAGATAATTCCGATTATCAAGGTGGGGATAAGGGGATTTAAGATTTCAGATTTTAGATTTAGGATTGCCGATTGCGGTATTAAAGGTTTCAGTGTTCAGGTTCCAGATTCTCTGTTTCTCTTTCCTGACACCTGAAACCTGACACCCTGAGATTTGGTGCTTGGGATTTGGGATGTGAGAAAAAATGTCGAAGTCAACCATCTCACATCTCACATCTCTTAGTCTTCATCTAAGATATCGCGAACTGCCTTGAGCATATGGCTTACATCGAAAGGTTTACCCACAAATCCCTTGGCCCCGGCTTCCATGGCTTCTTTCCCGGGACCATTGACGGAGTAGCCGCTTACGATAAGAATTTTCGCCTGTGGGTTTATTTTGAGAATTTCCTCATAGCATTTCTTGCCACCCATTCCAGGAATCACCAGGTCCAGAATAACGAGGTCAATTCTTTGTTGCTCCTTCCGGTAAAGCTGTAAGGCGCCTTCTCCATCGGTGGCCGTAAGAACCTTGTAGCCAACATCACTCATCAACTCCACTCCTAGCTCTCTGATATACTTCTCGTCATCCACCAGCAAGATGGTCTCATCACCCCCTTTGAGTTGGTCACCTCCTTCGCCTGCTTCTCTCCAGTGCCCACTCTGTACCAGGACAGGTAAGTAAATCTTGAACGTAGTCCCAGAGTCGAGCTCGCTATAGCATAAAATATAGCCCTCGTGGGTCTTGACTATGCCGTAGACCATGGCCAATCCCAAACCTGTTCCCTTACCGACTTCCTTCGTTGTATAGAAAGGCTCGAAAACATGCTCGAGGATCTCTTTGTTCATGCCATGGCCGGTGTCTGAGATGCTCAGCAATACATACTCTCCCGGTTTTGCACCCAGGTGGGCTTTACAAAACTCCTCATCGAGGACTGCCCTTTCTGTCTCCAGGATTATTTTGCCGCCTTCGGGCATCGCGTCCATAGCATTCACCGCCAAGTTCATAAGCGCCTGTTCCACCTGCACGGGGTCGGCACTAACTATGGCGTCTGTTTCGCTCAAATAGAGTTCGATTTCAATCATTTTGGGGATGGTTCGCTCCAGCAGATTCCTGACCTGCTCCACCTCTTGGTTCAGGTCGAGCGGCCGCCTTTCGCTCTGCACTTTTCGACTGAAAGTAAGTAACTGCCTGGTAAGTTCAGCACCTCTCTTGGCTGAACGGTGAATCTTTTGGAGTGCTTCATAGTTGGACGGATCTTCATTCAGACCATGGAGAAGCACCTCGGTATAGCCCTGGATGACCTGAAGCAAATTATTGAAATCGTGAGCAATGCCGCCGGCCAAAGTGCCCACTGCTTCCATCTTTTGCGCCTGCAGCAATTGGGCCTCCAGTGCCACTTCCTGGGTCACATCGCGATTGACTGAGACAAAGTTTACAATGTTCTCCGAGCCGTCGCGGAGGGGGGAGATTGTGGTCTCGAATTCGCGCAATGATCCATCTTTCATTCTATTGTTTATCCGGCCTGCCCACGCCTCGCCACTGGAGATCTGCTTCCACATCTGCCAGTAAAAATCTTCATCGTGTTTATCACTTTTGAGAACACGGAAGTTCTGCCCGACTATATCTTCTTTAGTAAAACCGCTGAGCCGTTCAAAGGCCGGATTTACATATTGGATGGTGCCGCTTCTGTCTGAGATAATGACGCTTTCAGCAGCCTGCTCAACGGCCGTAGCCAGACGAATTCGTTCCTCCACCGCATGCTTGCGTTCGGTTATGTCCAAAATCATTCCAGCTATGGAATCTCCTTCCAGCGCGCCGGTTAAGATCACATTCTTCACACCACCGCTTTTCGTGAGGATGTCCACCTCGAAGTTATTGATTTTTCCTGTTCGCTTCAGGGTTTTGATAAAGATGTCTCTGTCTTCGAGATTACTGTACCTCGCAAGAACCCCAACAGATTTCATATCTTCAAGCGACTCGAACTCCATCATCTTGATTAATGCTTCATTGACATAGAGAATATTGCCCTCGAGGTCGGTCTTATAGACACCGACAAGGGCGTTATCTACAAGATTTCTGTATTGCCCTTCCGAATCTCTCAGCGCCTCTTCCGCCTGCTTGCGCTCGCTAATGTCACGAATGATACCCGCAGAGTGCCATTCACCCTTTATTTCCAGGGCAGAAGTAGATACCTCTATGGGAAACTGGTTTCCATCCTTGTTTACCGCAATGAAATCGGCTGTTTTTCCTATAACGGGGCCCTGTCCAGTTTCTTTGAACTCGTCGAATACCCGCTTGTAGTCATGATGAAATTCCTCCGGTGCCAGGAAAAGGTGTAGTTCCTGACCAATGGCCTCTTCAGGGCTGTAGCCGAACATTCTTTCTGCTGCCGGATTCCAGTACGAAATTTTTCCTTCATTATCCATGAGGATGATTGCATCAGCTGCAGTGCCGGAAATAGCACGGAATCTTTCTTCGCTCTCCCGCAGCAATTCTTCAGCCGTCTTGCGCTGAACAATGTCATGACTGGCTGCTCTGTAGAGTAGAAACACTGATGATCCGATAAGTATGCACAGGATCAATATTATGGCCCCACTGGTCTCAACAAGCGGATCAAAAATAAGCTTATGGATTGTCTGCTGGCTGATGAGATAGGTGACATACCAACCGGGATAATTAGCAATGTTCACACGGTAGATCAGATATTCATTGCCCGACTCATCAACTGCCCGGTTCTCATCCTCCATCTTCAAGCCAGTCCACTCCCATGGCCCGTTACCAAATTGCCGGGTTGTGGCGATCTCTGAGGCTGTTTCGGGAGAGACTTTCCAAAGGACGTAATATAGCCAATCTTTGCGACTGGAGGCGAAGATGACTCCATTAGCATCGGTGAGAAGGGCGATCCCTTCCCGGTGATGGCCGAACTCTTGTTCCATGGAGTTAACGGATGACTTGATTATAACAACCCCTATTACCGTCTCTGTTCCGGCGCCATAGACCGGATGACTGTAGTAGACCCCCCGTTTTTTAGAAGTCACCCCCAGGGCCATGTAAACGGCAGGGGTGCCCTGGATAGCCTGCTGGAAATAAGGGCGAAAACCGTAATTCTTGCCCAC
>CBFDBW010000327.1:0-3813 GCA_965603145.1 uncultured Syntrophobacterales bacterium | reverse complement strand
CTGAAGTTTCCGACTTCGGTTTGTTATCAATGGAGCCGATGTCATCATCGCTCACTTGAAAAAAACCGATCTTTTTCACCATGTTGTCTTCCACTCTCCAGAGCCCAGCTCCCGCGTTGACAAAACCACTGAATCCCGACTCCTGCGGTATCTTTGCAAAAGGCTGTGCATGGGCAGTTGAGGCAAAAACACATAAGAACACTAGTATGACTACTTTTGTAAACAACGACCTCAGTCTCATTTTGTTTTCTCCTCATTGATATATTATGTCAGGTACCACCGTGCTGACCCTGATATATCACCGATTGTCCACCTTGTAAATGCCGGGCTAAGGAGTGATAATTTGGTGGGCCATGTCCCCTCCCAGGGGCGGGGATTGTAGATTGCGGATTTTAGATTGAGGCAGGTAGGGTGGATCTCATGCAGATGATGTTGGGGTAGATCATTATAGTGTGTGGTTATATATCTTGGCAAGACCTAAAATCGGCCAGGATTGAAGGTATGAGAAGGAGATGTGACTTTTATTGGTGATGAAAAATGTAAACCCACCTCGGGCGCTGGAGAAGTGTGAATTCCCTTAATTCACGCACGGCTGGAATTTACATTGGCACAAGATATGGAAAGTTTTCAAGGCAGGAGGAGAGATTACATGACGCCGTATTTTTTCAGCTTCTTATGAAGAGTTCGCCGGGTGATGCCGAGTCGTCTGGCAGTTTCGCTCTTGTTGCCGCCTGCCGATTCGAGGGTCTTCAAGATGGTTACCTTTTCCACTTCCTCCAGGGGTAGGTCCGCCAGCAACTCTTCTCTAACCGCCTCCCGCTCCGGGGCGGGAACATCGCTGACCGAGAGGGGAAAATCCATTTCAGAAACATAGTCGCCTCGGCACAAAATTACACCGCGCTCAATAGCGTTCATCAGTTCACGCACGTTTCCCGGCCAGTCGTATCGTACCAACCGATCCATGGCCTGAGGGGTGAAGCCCTTGATGTGTTTGCGGTTTTTTTCAGCAAAAGAATCGAGAAAATGCTGGGCCAAAAGGGGTATATCCTCGCGTCTTTCCCTCAGGGCAGGCACAGCCAGGGTAACCACGTTCAAGCGGTAGTAAAGATCTTCGCGAAAGCGACCACCCTCAATCTCTGCTTTCAAGTTTCTATTGGTGGCTGCCATTACCCGAACATCAATTCTCAAGACTTCCTCTCCACCAACCCTCTGGATCTCCTTCTCCTGGAGCACCCGTAGCAGCTTGGCTTGCATGGCCACGGACATTTCACTAATTTCGTCCAGAAAGATGCTGCCACGGTTCGCCAGGCGGAATCTGCCTTCCTTGCGGCGGTCTGCACCCGTAAATGCCCCTTTTTCGTGGCCGAAAAGTTCTGATTCCAACAGGGTCTCAGTAATGGCAGCACAGTTCAGTTGGATGAATGGTTTTTCTCGGCGTGGGCTGTTCAAATGAATTGCGCTGGCAATGAGTTCCTTTCCCGTTCCAGACTCTCCGGTAATGAGCACGGTGGCTTCGGTGGGGGCCACTAAGGCCACGGTCTCCAGTAATTTCATCATAACCCGGCTGCGACCAATGATATCGCCGGTGTTGAAACCGACCCCCAGTCTCTCTTTGAGAGCACGGTTTTCCTCTTTCAGTCGAGTATGATCCATGGCCCTGCCAATGGCCAGTTCGAGTTCATCGAAATCCAGTGGTTTGCTGAGATAGTCGTACGCTCCTTTTTTCAAGGCCTCCACAGCCGTCTCCACCGAAGAGTAGGCAGTCATGATGATGATGGGGATGGCTGGATTGAAGCTCTTTATCTCAGAGAGGGCCTCCAGCCCGGAGACTTCAAGCATACGAACGTCCATTAGAATTAAGTCGTATGATTTTTCGTGTACCTGTTCGATGGCCCGAGCACCATCGTCCGCTTCCTGCACCGCATATCCCCACCCTCCCAGCAGGGTGCGTAGCATGGTTCGATGAGCCCGATCGTCGTCAACCACCAGTATGCTGCCCGGAGAACTAAGCTTTGCCATGATCTTGTTCCTCCTCCCCATCCGGCAGGATCAGAGTTATTGTGGTACCGAGGCCTGGTTTACTTTTCATTTTTACCGTTCCGTGGTGAGCGTCGATAATCTTGTGCACGATGGCCAGACCGAGGCCGGTACCGTCTGGCTTGGTGGTAAAATAGGGATCAAAAATGTGCTCCTGAGCCGCTGGATCTATGCCGCCCCCGTTGTCGGCAACAATGATTGTTGTTCGTTTTCTCGTCTCATCCCTGGAGACTTTAACCTCCAAAATGCCTTGCGCATCCATGGCTTGCATAGAATTGAGGTAAAGGTTAAGCAAGACCTGACTCATTCTATCCGCATCAATAGAGACGTCCGGGAGGTTGGCAGGAACCTCGGATTTTATCTCGATCCCCTTTGCCCGGGCATCGCCATCGATGAGCTTGAGAGAGTGCTGGACCAAATCAGCTAGCCGAACCGGCTTTATTCTGAGGGTGCTGGGGCGGGCGAACTCCAGTAGTTGGCCGATGACACGGTCCAGCCGTTCCACCTCCTGGATCATGGTGGTGGCCGTATCTCGATCCTGTGGATTATCCTTGAGTTTGTCCCTGAAATACGTGGCGAAGCCCTTCACTGAACTCAAAGGGTTTCTAATTTCGTGGGCCACGCCGGCTGCCAGGCTTCCAAGTGAGGCCAATCGTTTCGTTCTCTCCACCTCCTGCTGCAGTCGTCGAACCTCCATCAGGTCACGAAAAATAAAAACATAACCCAAAAAAGTGTTGTCTTCGCCGTGAAGACCGGCAGCGCTAATTCTAAGTGGCAGTCCGCTACCTCGAGTTGTCTGGCAATCGAGTTCCTCTTCGACAATCGTTCCCTTGGTTGCCATGAGCTCAGTTAGTTGCCAGAGCTCTGGAGGCAAAACCCCTGCCGCCTTTTCCCCTAAAACCTTGTGGCTCGAATCTCCGAGAATTGCCTCTGCCGTTTGGTTGAAAGCGGCCACCTTGCCATTTTCGTCTGTGGCCACAAGCCCCATGGGAAGATTCTCCACTACTTGATCTGAAAAAGCCTGGACTTTGGCTAAGGTGCGGGTTGCCAGTTTGTAACCCTGGGCCAGAAAAAGGGAGACCATTACCGCAAGACCAACCAGTAGCACCCCAATAGACATGGCCACCGTATGACGCCTGGCCTCAACTCTCGCCGATTCCATGGCACTCATATCCAGACCAACGAATATGTATAAAGCCGGCCCATTTTGCCCATCCCGGCCGCTTTCCAAAGACCTGTCAGCCGAATCTCTGCCGAACCCTGGCCCTCGCATCATCATGCCGTGACGACGCATGCGGCCCTGCCATGACATGCCCTTGATAGGTTTGAACCGCTTGTACACTTCAAAGGCAAAATTGCCTCTGTTCATCTGGACCTCATGCCATTGCACCTCATCGACTTCCTGTGGAGAAAGTACTGCATCTCTATATTGTTCGCCAATTTGTTCAGGGTTGCTGTGGGCAACCGCATACCCTTTTTCATCAGTTACCACCAGGTAAAGAATATCGGGCTGCTTGGCAGTTTCTACCAGCAAGCGCTGCAGCTGTGTGCCGCCCCAGCCCATACCCATCATTCCGGTTCTGGCCCCAGCCTCAAAGGAGCGGATGAGTGCAGCACCTTTCTCAACCAGAAGTCTGGTCATGTTCTCCCTGTCCTCCTTGATGCTGCTGCTGGCCAGAAAGAAGATTATAGGAGCCAATACGGCCAAACTGCCCAGAACAGCCCAGGGAGATAAGGAAAGCCATAGATTTTTTTTGTGCGCGTTAGTCATTTAGT
>CBFDBW010000326.1:0-3825 GCA_965603145.1 uncultured Syntrophobacterales bacterium | reverse complement strand
AAGTGATGGCCCTGGCGCCGGTGGCCCACTTCAGATCGTCCATAGGGCCGAGGGCGAGGGCGAAGGCGAAACAGCGGAACTTGTTGTACAGCAGGATCTCACGGGAGTTGCCGGGGGTGACGCCGCCGAAACTGACGGCAGCGCGGGCGGCATAGCCCGCGGCGTAAACCGTGGACTCGGTATCGGTGCCGAAGGGCACGGTGAAGGTGTTGTAACCCAGCTCCACGCCTTCCTCCAACAGCTGGTCGACGATGGAGCGGCCATTTGACGACGAGGAGAGGAAAACGAGCTGACCCTTGGATTGCAGTTCTCTCACAATCTTGACCGCCACCTCGTTGCTCTTGGCGGCGCCGAGGACGGCGGCGAAACCGGGCATGCTGCCGTCAACCATCTGGATGCCCCAGGAGCGCGTCTGCACGTCGCTGATGGGGCCATTGAAGGTAAAATCGCCCTTCACCTCGGGCTGCTTACCCTCGACGAACTCGATACCTTTAATCATCTCCTCAGCGAACAGGGTGGCCACACCGGCATCCGCTGTCTCTCCCAGGTAGGGGAGCCACAGGCTTTCGCCGGGGAGCGGCGGCAGCAGGCTCTTGGTATACTCCAGCGTATGAGCCATGTCGCCCAGCTTCTCTATCTTGTGCCCGGTGTATGCGTAGATAACGGGCAGGAAGTAGGTTGTGCCCTGACCCTCCTTGTCAACGAGGGTTACGGGTGCATCCGCCCCGTGTTTGTCCAGGGCGCCCTTGTACATATCCTCCGCCTTTTTAAAGACCTCATGAGCCCCCCTGATGGCTGAAGTAGCAATAAATCGAGACACTTCTTCCTCCTAATAAACTCTAATCCTAGTATTTGCGGAAGTCTCCGCTCATCTTGGCATCCAGCGGATCGGTAGCCGACATCCGCCCCGCAGCGGGGAATGCCGGGCTTGAAGACCACATGTCGAACTGGTTGGGAGCGTCCGCAAAGTCAACCTGCCGCATTATCCCCTGGGCCTTGTCGAGACTGGCCTCGTCTCCCTTGACACTGATAAGGACACCGCCCAGCGAGGCACCCTGCTCGTAGTACTTCATCGCCTCTTCGGTGACGTCTTCTATTCCGGATAACGCCGCACCGATATCGTCGGTGGCCTTCGTTCCCAGTTTGCCTGCGGCGGCCCCGTCGCTCACCAGAAGGCCGATCTCCTCCGCTTTGAAACCCTGCGACTTCAATTCCTCGGCAGCCTTGGCCGCGCTCGCGGGGTCTCGGAACAGTTTCACAATTGCCTTTGGCATCGACCCCTCCTTTCGTTAAAAAGCCCCAGCCCTATATATCAATAGGGTCGGGGCTGCTGGTTTTGAAGCAATCTACATCGATGATTTAACGCCTCATTGTGTATTTTATCACTAGGATAGGTACAAGTCAATATGAGTTATTGCGGCGGTAATCACATCATCTTGATCGCTTTAAATGGACAGGCCTGAGCACACCTGGCGCAGCCGCGACACCACTTGGCCGGATTGACCTCGGGCTCCCCGTAGATATCCTCCTGCACCAGGTTACCGTATTCACACTGAGTGGCAGCGGCGCACACCCCGTGATCGCACTCGTCGGGGCGGCATTTCGAGTAGTCAACAGCCGCAATCCTTTTTGGCATCGGTATGCTCGCTCGCGGACATATGTCCTTTATTACATTACCACGTTCTCCCGTGAAATAGAAATCGCTCGAGTATCGATGTTGTGGTAAAACGTTGCATAAAAGCTTATCATAGAAAAATCTTAAATAGAGCGTTAGTACAACAAAAGAGGGACAGCGGTAATTTAAGAGGAATACTTGTGAAAGCGATTGTATGTACGAAATATGGCCCCCCTGACGTTCTTCAACTCAAAGAGATAGAAAAACCTACTCCCAAAAACGATGAAGTAAGTATAAAAATTTTCGCGACAGCAGTAACAGCAAGCGACTGCATTGTCCGAAGTTTCAATGTACCTACTTCCATGTGGATCCCAGGGCGCTTAGCCTTAGGCTTTACAAAACCAAGAAAATCCATACTTGGGATGGTCTTTGCCGGAGAAATTGAATCTGTGGGAAAAGATGTCAAATCCTTTAGAAAGGGTGACCAAGTATTTGGATTTGACCGGTTCGGCTTTGGAGCATACGCTGAGTACAAGTGCATTCCGGGGAATGGGGTACTTGCAAAGAAGCCAACCAACGTAACTTATGAGGAAGCCGCCGCTATTCCGCTTGGCGGGCTTTTGGCATTGCATTATTTAAGGCGGGGAAATATCCATAGCGGGCAAAAAGTTCTCGTATATGGAGCGTCCGGAGCAAACGGGACCTCGGCAGTTCAGCTAGCCAAGTACTATGGGGCGGAAGTTACCGGGGTTTGCAGTACATCGAATTTAGAATTGGTGAAGTCCCTGGGAGCCGATACGGTTGTTGATTACACAAAAGAGGATTTGACTAACAGAGATGAGCGTTATAACTTTATCTTTGATGCTGTGGGAAAAAGAAAAAGCTCAAGCCAACAGTTCGAAAAAATGCTGACTTCGAACGGGGAATACATATCAGTCGATGATGGATCACCAAAGGTATCTGTTGAAGATTTAATCTTACTCAAAGATCTCGTTGAGGCAGGGAAGTTAAAACCGGTCATTGACAGAGTCTACCCGCTGGAACAAATGGCCGAGGCCCACCGGTATGTCGAAACAGGACATAAGAAGGGAAATGTAGTAATAACTATCACGCAATGATAGATGGAAAGGAAGGATGCTATGACAAAGGATAAATTCCTGACTGTGCGCTGGAATAATTTGCTTTCCCTGGGATTGGGGATTCCTACCCTGGTCTATGTGATCGTTGTTTTAGCCACTTCGGTTTTAACAGACAGCGCAGGCTTTATCGGACTTGTAGTTATCGGGGTGCTTTACTGACTGGTTGTCGAACAACATACAAACATGCAGTTCGCATTGTTAAGGAAAAAGTCAGACGACCCCGTTCCACCCAAACTGAGGTTCACTCACCCACTCAACCTGATTCTTATGGCGTACAATATTGTGTGGTGGATACCCATAATACTCCCCTTTACTGGAGCAATCAGCTACCGTGCTGGCTTTATAGCGTTTTTCGTGGTTACGATCATAAGACTCATTGCCAATCTGATAAGAAACAACGTCCTCAAGGGAGAACAGGCTGAAAGTTTTCCCCTCCGCTCACCATAGTCGTAAACCATTCTGAAATTGACCAAGTCTAAGTAAATCAGGAGGATACTCATGAAAGCGATTGTATTCACCAAATATGGCCCCCCTGACGTTCTTCAACTCAAAGAGGTAGAAAAACCTATCCCCAAGGGCAACGAGATACTGGTAAGGGTACATGCGACAACAGTAACGGCGGCGGACGTGATAGATCGAAGTTCCACATTCCCCCCTTGGCTCTGGCTCTTCGCACGAATGTCTCTTGGTATCATAAGACCAAAGAACCCTATACTGGGGTTTGAGCTAGCAGGAGAGATTGAATCAGTAGGCAAAGATATAAAGCGATTTAAAGAGGGTGACCAGGTTTTTGCGTCCACCTTCGAGTTTGGTTTTGGTTGCTATGCCGAGTACAAATGCCTACCTGAAGAGGGGGCGGTGGCAATAAAACCGGCCAATATGACCTATGAGGAAGCCGCCGCTGCCTCTCTTGGGGGACTTACGGCATTGACTTTCCTTAGAGATAGGGCAAATATTCAGAGCGGACAGAAAGTCCTTATCTATGGGGCCTCCGGAAGTATAGGTACTTATGCGGTACAGCTTGCCAAGTACTATGGGGCAGAAGTTACCGGGGTATGCAGTACCACGAAT
>CBFDBW010000325.1:0-3839 GCA_965603145.1 uncultured Syntrophobacterales bacterium | reverse complement strand
GGTCCTGATATTCCGCGAATAGACCCCAGCGATTTAACTCACTTACCAGCTCAGGGGCCCGGGATAGGTTGCCACCTGCCTGTTCGAAAAGCTCTTCGATGTAGTCACGTGCACCCTGAGGTACTCCACCGGCATCTGTGTCCAGAAAACCCCGGCGATTAAGTTCGGCTACGTTGGTGCTAACCGATTTAGTAGTTAACTGATAGATGAACATGAGCAAGGACACATCCCACAGCTCCTCCACCCCTCTGATTATGGTGCTTAACGGGTTATGCTCCTCCTCTATCTGGGAACTGAGCTTACTTATGACCTGCTTGATAGGCTCGGAGACAACATTCATCCCCTTTGGTTCGTTCTTATACCGGTAAAAGATGCCCGAGTCATGAGGGTGGTCCCGGGCCATCATCGCTATGTATCTTCTTGCTTGATCGCTGAAGCCTTCCACATTGACCAGGTAAGCAGGCGTGACAATCCTGGGCCTTTCCGCAATTACCTTGCCATCCCTCACTACACTGGCGTTCCCTACCAGTTCAGTGACTACGTAGTAGTCGACAACAGAACTGCCGAAAGTCGCCAGGTGTTGCTGTGGCGCCCGGACTAATTCCGTGTTCTGCAGAGCGTACCTGACTCTGTCATCTGTTTCCATCAAGGACTCCTATTCAGTATTGTTAGACGGCCTTGGCTCCGTCTCATTCCTCAAACCAATCGCAAAGACTATCACACTATGTCTCTCCTCGCCAAAATCCTCTGATCTCCAACTGGTAGCAGATCACCGCGAAATCCTCTATATTCTCGCAAGTTCATTCTAGATAAACATCTTGACCGTATAGAAGTTGCGCTTTACCTTGTCCTTGCCAGCAACTATGCCTTCTGAGTCGGTGCTGTGACCGGGGACAAGGTATTCCACATCAAGTTGGGACAGGCTGTCAATGCTCTTCCTTAGCAGGGAAGGGCTGCCACCAGGGAAATCAGTCCTGCCTACGCTGCCGGCAAAGACCACATCACCACTGATCAGTATTTTGTCCTCCTCAACATAGAGGGATACGGAGCCTGGCGAATGTCCCGGGGTAACTAACACCTTCACTGCCAGCTTGCCGTCCTTGGGGCCCAGAGACAAATCGCCCTCCTTGACAAAGAAGGAAGGCTTGGCCTCGAGCGGCTTACCGCCGAATGCCTGGAAGAACATTTTCCCAGTCGTGCGATAGAATTCATCCTCCTCACTGGACAAAGCAAACAGAGCACCGCTTCCTTTCACCACCGAATCGGTAGCTTCGATATGGTCAGGATGGCTATGGGTCCCGATCACCAGACCAATATCTTCAGTTTTGAAATCATCCTTCTTCATGGCCTCACTAAGGGAGTCAAAACAGGGCTCCCCGAGCTCATTTCTAATGTGCCCCGGGTCCACCAATACGTGCGGACGTTCACCCCTCAGGACCGAGGGCCAAAGAATGGCGTTGCAGTTGTTGCCCCTGCCCTGCCATAAATAGCAGTAGAAGTGCTCGGCCAGCTTCACAGACTTGTGATACATCATAGTTTGAACCTCGCCAATATTATAGGCTAAAATCCATTGGCAGCGGTAATCATGGCCATCCGTCATTGCCAAGCACAGCGGTGCTGAAGAAATCTGGAAGAACGGAGACCTGCGTTTGCTTCGCCCCGACAACTCGGGGCTGGCAACGACATAGTGAAAGGGACTCAGATGAGTGACATAAAGAGTGCCTGGGAACTTGCTCAAGAGAGAGCGAATAGATTGGGCAAGCTGTCACCCCAGGAGAAGGAACAGCATGAAAGACAGAGTTATCGCCAGATCGGTCAGGCGCTGGCGCAGAAATTGATGGATGGCTCCCAAAGACTGGATATTGCTGCCGAGCTAAGCAAACACGAAGAAAAGGGGAGAGAGACCATAAGGCAGGCCATAATCGAGCACCTGGTAGAAGCTATCGAATTGACAGCCGCCAAGAGCGTAGATAGTGTGAAAGGGATAATCGAGGCGATGAGCAGCTTGAAGCCTGAGTTGCAGCACAAGGCAGAAGAAGCGGGCCAACTTATTCAAGAGTATGAACTGGCAGAACAGCAGATAAGGCAGGAACTAGAAGTCAACACCAGGGCAACCCTTCACCAGCTGAGGATCTCAGGAACAGCAGTGGGCGCTATCAATATCGAAGATAACCCACAATGGCGACTGGCTCGGCAGGGGCTGGTTGAGTCGTTCACCCCGAGACTCGATGCTTTGAAACAAGCATTGCTTGACACCTAAAGAGAACTCCGCCTCGGTATCTGGCAACAGCTCTGAATCATGTCATCAGGCACCTGCCCGACATCAGATTCCTGACCGGCCACGGCCTTGAGCCACCTCTGCACTGTTCTGGGGCTCACTTCAAATATGCGGGCAATCTCCCTGACACTCTTGCCTCCCTGCTTCAATTCCAGCATCCGGCGAGCTCGCTCGCCCTTTAGAAATCTCTCCTTTCCCCAGGGTTCCCCTTTAATGCAGTCGGGGAAGGGACAGTTCAGACAGGAGGGAAACAGTTCACAGCCCTTATCTTCGTAAGGGAATTCCTCGGGCAGCAAGTCCCAGAGCAGTCCAGTTTCCATGATGGTAAACAAAGTAGCACGTATGTTCTAAAAGGGCAAGAAGATTTTGTCCTACCCCGCTTCACCCCCCATTAGGGTAAGAGGGGGTTAGGGGGAGTTACGAGGTTCACCTCGCTCATGATAAGATGGACCAGGCCGAGTTGTGGACAAACACCTTTATAACGACCCAAGCAGAAAACCAGACCGACGCCGCCTCAGAAAGGATGCGACCGACACTGAGCGAAAACTGTGGCGCATATTAAGTAACAGACAGATGGCCGGTCTCAAGTTCTTCCGACAATACAGCACAGGCCCATATATCCTCGACTTTTACTGCCCGGAGCAAAGATTAGCCGTCGAAGTTGATGGAGGGCAGCATGCCAACACACATGGGCAGTAGTGCGACGCTCGCCGCGATAGATATCTCCGAGATCTTAACGTTCGCGTGATAAGGCTCTGGAACAATGATGTGCTGCGGAATATCGAGGCGATAGGGCAGAAGATTGGAGAAGAGGTCAGCAGACGGCCATAACCCCCTTTGTCCCCCTTACATTAAGGGGGATGGTGCGGCAGCTGGTGTTTGAGATCTGGGCCTTGAGCTTCATTTGACATTTTCAGCTTTGTTCGACATTTGACCTTTGTTTGACATTTGGGCTTTGGCATTTGTCATTTTTCAGGGGCGTGGCCCATGCACGCCAGATGATGCCTCCCCATATAAGGTATATTGACGAAAGAAAAGCAGCGGTTATAATGAAATCTAAAGCTATTTTGGCAATTAGTCCCATTTACCTATTGACAAAACAGACATAATAGTTATAGAGTGTTACAAACCCGTAAAGCGGGTGGTATTGTTATGTGTTCTGACTTGAACTTAGAGCGGAACGTTAACAACTGAATATTGTTAGCTGATATTTGCCTGTCATTCTGTGGCGTCCCCGATGAACCGGGGCTCCTCAGAATGACATTAGAATGACATTAATGAATATAAAGAAGAAAGGAGGTGATGTCCATGGCAAAATCCCGACGCGAATCGCCCTTGTTCTCAATTTCCGTATCACGATAAGAGGGGGGCAGGGAGTTACGAAAGGGTTCGCCGAGGGGAAGAGAACAGTGCCTGGCCCGGGCAAGAAGCTACTGCGAGGAGCTGAGATTCCTCTTTCACTCGGAACAAGCTCCGCAATCTCACAAAGGGCAGCCTGATATGAGGCAGGCTTAAAACCAGGTTTACTGAAGAATGTTTCCAATGGCTCGAGGCTCGAGGA
>CBFDBW010000324.1:0-3840 GCA_965603145.1 uncultured Syntrophobacterales bacterium | reverse complement strand
CTGTGAAATTCTCCTGTGGGAGCGGCTTTTAGCCGCGATTCGAACAACTTCTACGATTTAAGCCTCCACTCTTGACTAAGTTGCACTCTCCTACTAGTCTGGCTTAATGGCAAGACCACTCAGCATAGAATACCCTGGTGGTTGATATCACCTCACCTGACTTGGAAACGAAAAAAGAGTCAAATGGCCTTGGAATCTGGGTCGGAGGAAGACATGAAAAAAACTGGTTATTTTGCCGTGGTGCTATTCTTGTGCCTAACCGCAACCGCATTTGGCAAGGAAGAGTCGATTCTCAAGGATAATGAGTATGGTGGCATCACCAAGGTAGTTACTTTCTCAGAAAAAGATGCGGAGTACAAGAAAGGTATCAAGAAAGTAGTCACTGCGTATGATGAAATGAAAAATAAAATCATGGTTGAAGTGTATGCTACAAAAATTCATTCTCAAAAAGAGGGATGGGACAAGACAACTACCTATTATTGGGGCGAAACCAGCATTGGCGAAGTTCATTCAACTGACAGCCATTCTGAAGTATATGGATTTGATAAAATGATAAATTACTATGACCAAAATAATCTGCTGTACAAAAGAGAATATTACCTGAGAAAAGAGAGCGTTTTTGCGAAGCTGGGAGTTTATAAGAGAGTTGTCCATTATGATAACAACGGGAGAAAAACTGAATCCGAGGATCTGGATAGAGTTGGCAACGTAATGAAGATTACTCTGAAGGATTACAAGCGGTTACAGAAAGGCAAGGGCAGGTAGGAGCCGCTTATGGAGGCAGACAAACTGCCTTGCTGATACAAAAAGGGGTCGTAGGTGAAAGCCAAATCTTAGGGGGGATCAATGCTCTACCTTTCTCACTTCTCATTTGATGGAGAATACAAAGGAGAACCAACGCACGGCTGGTTTACATGTATGGTCGAAGCGGATGATATTGAAGCCTCGATCGATGAATTTCATCACCTCATAAACAAGCTCCAAAAAGATGAAGATATCTTCCAGTTTGTTACGAAAGTCTATCTGGAAGACATAATCCAAATCAGGCAAGTTCCAGAGGAAGGCTTTCTGGGCCACTACAGTAGTTCCCCCGGTGAAGCACCTCCCAGCATAGCCACCACCTGTTGGGGAGACACTGATAGCTACTGCGAATCATTTAGTCCCATCTCCTCTGATAATGAAGAATCACAAGAAATCGAGCCTTTCATAGTGTTTCGAGATGATAAAGATCATTCAGATTGAGATGCAAAGTGAGAGATGTTTGAGGCATAGCTTGGCGACCTCAAGCCTCAATTGTGGATTGCTGGTGTAATAGAGTGGTGGGGTGTGTACGCGGGCTGCGCGGGGCTAGCCTCTCACCGTGAAAGTATTACAGAGGACGTTTGTGTTTGCTGGCGAATTATATCAAGTCGCTTCACCTCTATATAGTGGCGGACCAGAGGAAGAGATAGGGCTTCTGCTGGCACTTCTATGGTTTCGTTGGGTCCGATGGCTAGCGGTTCGTCTTGCACGTGTTCCAAAATAATCTTCGTCCGAGAAATATTTCTGATCATCGGCATGTTCATTTCCTCAGCTGATTGTTGTAGTCAAGGCCAGATGTCACAGACAGTTCTGAACTCGAATTCGGCCGGTGCTACAATAGCAGCAGCCTGCGGAGAAAGCCACATTTATTCACCTACCTCACAACTTTTCACAACCGCGGATAGCAGCTCAACACTTAAACCTTCACCATGGAATCTTCTGTGCCGAAGTCGTTTGGCGTGTGGCCATCTGCAGCCTGGTCGTTTTCCCATCGGTGGTCGTCCAGCAAATACTTGAATCGATATGTTTGACCTGCGGTTAGGGAGATGGTGGTACTGAACCTGCCGTCCTTCCTGAGTTTCATGGCATTGGCTGTGCTACTCCACTCATTAAAGTTGCCGCACAGCGATGCCCTGGTAGCGTTAACCTCTGCCGGCAGGTCGAAAGTAACCCAGCACAATCGCCCTGTCTTTGAATAGTTTTTCTTTAGCATGTCCCTGCCTCCTATTTGCGGCAAGAAATTTAGTCAGAGCACGTTATCTCAATCTCAAAGGTATCACCATTTCGCGAAATGAGTCGTGGCCCCGACAAAGTCGGGACTCCTCAGATTGACGTTCTCGGGAGCTTTTTACGCCCTGGTTGTGCCCACCCCGGACAAGATTCGTCAAAGTCTGACTTCCACCTTGTCCTTCAAATAATTCTTCACATCCCCTATGGGAACCTCTCTGCGGTGGAATATGCCAGCGGCCAGGGCTGATTCGGCTTCGGTCCCGGTAAAGACTTCGTAGAAATGCTCGGCATTGCCGGCACCACTAGAGGCGATGACCGGAATGGAAACACCGTCTCTCACCGCGTTGACCAGCTCCAGATCAAATCCCAGGTTAGTCCCGTCCCTGTCGATACAATTCAGCAGGATTTCTCCTGCACCCAACTGTTCGCAGACCTGAGCCAGGGTGACCGCGTCCAGATCCCTGCCTTCTCGGCCACCCTTGATGGTGCACTGGTACCAGCAGTACCGCTCGCCGTTGGGGCCCGGGATGGCCGTCTCGATTACTTGGTGCCTGACCGCATCCGCTGACTGTACATACACCCGTTTTGGATCAATGGAGATGACCACCGCCTGGTTGCCGTAAACCCGGGATATCTCTTCGATGGAACTCCGGCCAGTTTTTCGCCCGGTTTTCAAATACTCCTCGACTATCAGGACTGCGTCGCTACCAATAGAAACCTTGTCAGCCCCGGACCTGAAGTATTCAGAGGCGACCTCTAGAGCCCTGTATTCCCGCCCGTTCTTGTCTATATAATCTCTGATTCCGCCACCGATGGTCAGCGGCACAAAGACATTCTCGGAAGTCTGCCGCAGCACCTCGAGCATTGGCATATCTTCCAGAGGAAAATCCCTGAAACCGGTAATATTGAGGAAGGTGATCTCGTCAGCTCCCTCCTGGTAGTAGCGTCTTGCCAGTTCCACTGGGTTGCCGAGATTCCTGACAGCCCCTTTCTCCCTGACGTCGTACTGGTCACCCTTGGTGACCACCAGATCCCCCTGGTCGGTTGCACGGACGTCCAGACAGGCGATAATGCGCTTCGCGAGTCTGGTGAACTTGGAACCTCTGACAGCCCTGGCTTGTTCAACGCTGGTGTCGAGAAAGTTCTTCAGAATTTGGAGCCCGGCGCTGCCACTCTTTTCCGGGTGGAACTGGGTGGCGATGATGTTACCTATCTGAATGGAGCTAACGAATTCGCTTTCGTAGTCGGTTGTTGTCAGGACAGTGCCGTCATCCGTGGGAACCACATGGTATGAATGGACAAAGTAGAATTTTTCATCGCCGCGAAGCCCGGCGAAAATGCGCGAGGGCTGTTTGATATTGATGCCGTTCCAGCCGATGTGCGGCACCGAAAGATTGATGTCGAACCTTCGTACCATACCAGGAATGAAGCCCAAACCCTTGACACCGGGGGCTTCTTCGCTGCCCTCGAACAGGGCCTGCAACCCCAGGCAAATTCCCAGAAACGGCCGGTTGGAATGCAGATAGGCCTTTAAGGGATCGATGTATTTTTTTTCCTGCAGAATGCGCATCATATTGCCGAAAGCACCCACCCCGGGAAAAACGAGCTTCTCGGCAGACAGGATATCCTCAGCCGTCTCGACAACCTTGACCTTCTCGCCCAGGCTTTCGATAGCGTTGATGACGCTCCTGACATTGCCGGCACCGTAATCCAGAAAAGCTATCATCTTCTATCCTGTCTACCCCCTAAGGAATGCAGTAATGGCGTTTCTTACACCACAATTTCAATTAAGACAAGTCCCATTAGATA